>JBJXGP010000325.1:0-17124 GCA_046160425.1 Planctomycetaceae bacterium | reverse complement strand
AACGCGGGCGAATTTGCCGACCAGCGTGGCTGGTACGTTAACGCGATCTGATCGAGTTCATCCCAGCGATCGAGCACGCTCTCATCACGCACGGCGATTCGTCCCTCGGCATGCGCAATGGGGAGTTCCAGTTCATCGATGCCCTTCAGAAACACGCAATGTTCGCTCTGAACTTTCAGTCGCACCCAGATCGACGTATATCGGCCGTTCTGATTCCAGGTGAGCGTCGCGTCGGGTTCCGGCGGTGAAGCGGGAGGCCAACCGGTCGAACCCTTCGGCAAGAGGCCCGACTTGAGCAACACTTGAAAACCGTTGCAGATCCCCAGGACGAGTTTGTCCGCTTGCAGAAATTCGCCGATCACCTCGGAGAGATTGCTGCGCAGTTGACTGCCGAAGATCACGCCGGCACCGATGTCATCACCGTAGCTGAATCCGCCGGGGATGCACAGAATTTGAAAGTCGCGGAGCCTTGCGGGAGATTCGAGCAGACGAAAGACGTGCAGCCGTTCCGCCGCGCCGCCGCATTGTTCAAAGGCGAATGCAGTTTCGACATCGCAATTCGTCCCCGGCGCCCGCAATACGCAAACTTTCGGCTGGGCCATACGATGGATTCCTCTTATATCACGTCAATCATGCCAACTCGGTGTATCTCTGCGACCTCTGTGGATAATTCTCCAGATGCTCACCGATCTGCCGGAATGCTAGTGGAGATCCCCGCCACTTACCAGTGATCGACTTCTGATCGGCGGCAAATTTCCTGTCGCAACATTGCATCGCCAGATTCCGCGAAGTAGCATCGACGACGCATCTGTCGACTTGCATGTGTCCTCCCTGAAAGCGAAGGGTCATTTTATGAAAGCTGGATCGAGATATCTCTGGGCGTGCGCGGCAGCGGCAGCCATGACGTGTATCTCGGCGGGGATCTTCGCCGACGACGTCGACGATCAGCTTGCCCGCATTCTTGCCGTCAGTGACGGTGCCCAGGGTTCTGCAGATGCTCGGACCGCGAGGCGAGAACTCATCTCACATGGGACGGCGATTCTGCCACGATTGATGGAGGCGATGGATCAGGCGAATCCCGTATCACTCAACTGGTGTCGCGCCGTCTGGGAAGAAATCGTGGGCGCCGAATTGGCCAAACCGCAGCCACAATTGCCGGTCGATTACTTCTGCGAGTATGTCCGCGATGCGAAACATCCCGGCCCGGTTCGCCGGCTCGTGCTCGATACGCTCGATCGACTCAAACCCGACGAACGTCCTGCGTTGATTCCGACGATGCTCAATGACCCTGAATTTCGTGAAGATGCCATCAACGCGGCAATCGCCGCCGGCGATGCGGCTCGCGAAAAGCAGCAAACCGAAGTCGCTCGAACCGCGTATCAGAACGCCTTCGATCATGCACGCGAAAGCGGACAGATCACGACCACAGCCGAGCGACTTCGTTCGGTTGGCGGCGAAGTGAACATTCCGCGACATATGGGGTTCGTTACCAACTGGTCGATCGTCGGCCCATTTCCCGCCGAGGGGATGACCGGCTTTGAGAAAACTTTCCCG
This sequence comes from Planctomycetaceae bacterium, assembly GCA_046160425.1. Lineage (GTDB taxonomy): Bacteria > Planctomycetota > Planctomycetia > Planctomycetales > Planctomycetaceae > JAQCEJ01. The sequence continues at coordinate 15,570 of JBJXGP010000325.1, read as the reverse complement.
CCGGAAGCCGAGGTCGATCTGCAAGCCGTCTATACGGAAGAGGGGAAGGAACTCCGCTGGCAGAAGATCTCGACCGAAGATCCGTTCGGGCAAATCGATTTGAACCAGCATATGGGGCCGGTTTCCGCCGTCGTCGGCTATGCGTATGCGGTTATCGCCACGGAATCGAAAGAACCGCAGTCGGCTCAGATCCGCTGCAGTGCCGACGACAACATCACCGTCTGGCTCAACGGTCAGCAGGTCATCCGCAAACTGCAATGGCTGAACGGCACGCGCCTCGACCGCTTCACCGCAACGGTCCAACTCGAACCGGGACCGAATCGCGTGCTGGTCAAAGTCTGTCAAGGCCCGCAACATCGCGACCCGGCCGTCGGCAACAACTGGTCGATGCAATTGCGTATCTGCACCTCCGACGGCGCGGGGATACCGTTTACAGTCATTGATCAATAGCCTTGCGTCTTTTTGCGTTTTTTGCGGCTTACCCTCCTTCCGATCAAGGTCATCACATGCGGACGACAAAATCGATGCGACTCTCGCTGATTATTCTTGCTGCTTTGATCTGCAGATCGATGACGGCAAGTGAAAAACTTCACGCCGAGAACTGGCCGACGTGGCGCGGGCCGCAGCGCAACGGCTTGTCGAGCGAGACCGATCTCCCCACATCGTGGTCGGTGACCGAGAATATCAAATGGAAGACCCCGCTCCCTGGCCTGGGGATCGCCAGCCCCGTCATCTGGGAAGATCGCATCTATCTTACAGAATCGGACGGCAAGCGGCTCAACACGCTGCATATCTTTTGCCTCGATCGCGAAACGGGAACCGAACTCTGGCGAAGAAAATTCTGGGGGACCGCCCCCACGTTGTACCACGGCTCGAAAAGCAGCATGGCGACGCCGGTCCCCGTCACCGACGGCGATTTCGTGTACGCCTTCTTCGGCACGGGCGACGTCTTCTGCCTCTCACGCGACGGCGAACTCATGTGGCAACGCTCGCTCGCCAAGGAATACGGCCAATTCGAAAATCGCTTCGCGGCTTCGAGTTCGCCGATTCTCCACGAAGACCTGCTGATCGTGCAATGCGATCATTACGGCGAATCGTATGTGCTGGCGATCGACAAAGCGACGGGAGCCAACCGCTGGAAAGCCGACCGTCCCGAATGCTGGCTGTCGTGGGCCTCTCCGCAGTTGTTGCCCGCCGAGAAGGAAAGCCCCGCGGAGTTACTCGTTTCGGGTTCGCATAAGATGGATGCCTACGATCCGCTCACCGGCGAGCGAAAGTGGACGATCCGCGGACTCGAACGCGAATGCATTCCGACGCCGCTGTTCGGTCACGGGATGGCGTATGTCGTCAGCGGGCCGAAAGGTTTCACGTTCGCCATTCGCCGAGGCGGGGCAGGGGAGATCACCGACTCGCACATCGAATGGAAGACGAACCGCGGCGCACCGTTTGTCCCGTCGACGATTCTCGTGGGCGACTATTACTATCTCGTCGACGATGCGGGAATCTTGACCTGTCTCGACGCCCACACCGGCGACGCGAAATGGCAGAAGCGATTGAACGGAGCCTTCACCGCATCCCCGGTCGCCGGCGACGGCAAAATCTACTTCACCGACGAAGCGGGAGTAACGACCGTCATCAAAAGCAACGTCCCCGAATACGAAGAACTCGCCCGCAACGAACTTGGCGAACCGGGTTACGCCTCGCTGGCGATCTCGCACGGGAATATTTACATCCGGACGCCTTCGGGGTTGTATTGTATTGGGAAGTAAGAACGATGATTTTTGCAAGCCGACGACTTATTGTGATTCACTTGTTGGCATGCTCCGCAATTATTTCCGGATGCAGTTATAAATATGACTTGCACCTTGAAGGACAGATTGTTCGTGGCAAGAAGCAAACTCCCGTGGAGGGGGCTAAGATCACTTTATTTGCAGGTTCAGAGGAATATGAAACCTGTGAATCAAATCGAAATGGCCGATGGAAACTCCGTCACGCACTCGACGAATCGGATTTCGAGTCTACGCAAAACGGGAAAAAACGACTCCGAACGGAAACGGAATTTCCTCTCAGTATTCGTATCGAAACGAAAGATGATACGATCGTCATCATATGTCCAAACGTTGCCATCCCGGAATCGGATCGAGATATTCACGCATTTGTGCTCGCCGTACTCAATGCAGAGAACGCGGAATAAGTGCCCTTACAACAACGCCAGCGGGTAGCGGGTAGCCCCGGTTGCTCGTCAACCGGGGTCGCGCAGCGACAAGAGGCAGATCCCACCACAAAACTCGATCCGGCCTCGCAGAGGCCAGCTACAAAACAAAAGCACGCCCGCTACAACAACTCCAACAGCGGCCGGCCTTCCTCTTGCAGATTGTATGGCCGGTTCTGGTTGTCGGTGGCCGAGAGGTCGTCGATTCCCATCGTGTGATAGACGGTTTTTGCAACGTCGGCGGGGGTCACGCGGCGGTCGGCGGGGTATTCGCCGTACTTGTCGCTGGTGCCGTAGGTCTGGCCTCCCTGAATGCCTCCACCCGCGAGCAGGTCGGTGAGGCAGAACGTCCAATGGTCGCGGCCGGCTCCGCTGAGTCCACCCGAACGGGGGTCGCCGATCTTTGGCCGGCGTCCCATTTCACTCGTCACCATGAGCAGCGTCGAATCGATCAGGCCGCGATCGGTGAGATCTTCCAGCAATGCCGAAAATGCTCGATCGAACTCGGGGAGCAACATTTCCTTGAGGCACTGGAAATTGTTCCCGTGCGTATCCCATCCGCCGGCGCTCGAGCACTTGAGTTTTTCGGCGCGGACTTTGTCGGGCATCCAATAGACCGTGATAAACGGCACCTCCGCCTCGACGAGCCGGCGGGCCAGCAGCAGTCCCATGCCGTTGATCGTGTTCCCATACCGCTCACGGAGATGTTCCGGCTCGCGCGTCAGATCGAACGCGTTAGCGGTCGACATCGACGAGAGGAGCGAAAACGCACGCTCTTGATGGCGATGCCAGGTCTGGGCCTCGCGATATCCTTCCAGTTCTCGCCGCGAAAAATCGAGCTCGCGCAGCAGCGAGCGGCGATGCAGGAGTTTCTCCGCCGATAAATCTCCTTCGAGAACGAGCGCAGGGGCTTGAAACTTGAGCGGTTGATCTCCGCTTCCCAAGAGATACAGCGGATCGTGTTCGATCCCCAGCTTTCCTGCAAACTGACCCGCGCGAATGTCGGGCGGTCCCTCGGGAATCCACGGATACGATATCGCGTTCGGCAGCACGCCCCGCTGCGGTAACTTGGCGGAGACCACCGATCCGATAAACGGCCAGTCATCGCGCTGTTGCCGCCGCTCTCCCACGACGAAGATTGTGCGCGGGTCGAGTTCGTGTCCGGTGAGATGGTAGTAATAACCGAGGTGCGAATTTGTGGGATCGGTCCCGTCGACCGAATTGATGACCGCCAGATGATGCGCCTGCCGGGCGGTCAGCGGGAGATGCTCGCACAAGCGGACTCCCGGCGCCGAGGTCTCGATCGATTGAAACTCGCCGCGAATTTCCGCCGGTGCCTCGGGCTTCATGTCCCACGTGTCGATCTGCGAAGCACCGCCGCAGAGAAAGAACAGGATCGTCGACTTGGCCGTCGCCGGCGAGTTCGCGGATTGCGAGTCAGCCGACCACGCCGGTCGAGCGGCGAAATTTTCCGTCAAACCCGGAAGCCCCATCAGCCCGGTTCCGGAGGCCGCGAGAAACCGACGGCGCGACATCGGAGAAAAGGTGTTTCGACCGAGCGAATTCCGGAGATCATGAGTAATCATGCGGCAGCCTTCAATGGCGTGGAGCGATGACTCGGAGAATGAAAAACAGTCTCCCTATGATAATCGGTGACGTACCTTTTTCATAGGTTTGATTTGGAGTTTTCGTAGGGTGGGGTGCATCCGTTATTTGGCGGTATCCTTCGATGGTGCATCTGTAGCTGGCCTCTGTGAGGCCGGACCGAGGTCGCAGATCTCGGCCAATAAAAGACCTCTTGTCGCTGCGCGACCGGGACACAAAGCTGTCCCGGCCACCCGAATGACTACCACCATTTAACGGATACACCCCGTAGAGTGGATCGAGCGGCAGAAGGCCGCGCTGACCCACCTTTTTTAGGCGACGCAATCGCGGTGGGTCAGCGCGACGAAGCGTCGCTCGACCCACCCTACAAAAACTTGCGCAATTACAACGTCCACCCTTCGCGGTATTCGCGCTTGATGAACTGGTCGGCGTCGGGGCAGTTGCTGGCTTTCATGCCGTCGGCGTCCCATTCGAGACGCTTTTGGCCGACGCGGTACGAGACGTTCCCTAAATGGCCTATTTCGGTGAGAATCACACCGTATGTGAACGGCGACATCGTTCTCGTGCCGGTCTTGATCGATTCGATCCATTCTTTATGGTGGCCAATCGAATTGGGAATCGTCTCGGCGACGGTCTTCTCTTCCTTCCCGGTATTCATGTAAACCTTGCGCGTGCCGTAGTCGGCGAGCAGTCGGCCGTCTTCCCCCTCGAAGAGGACCGCCGAACCCTTGCCGTATTCTTCGGCTCCTTCAGGTTGCCAGCCTCCGTGGTACCAGGTCATGTGGACCGCGGGGAGCAGTCCGCGAGCGGGGAACTCGTAGTCGACCTTCAATTTGCTCGGGGTGTCGTTGTCCCCTTCATAATCCTTGACCCCTTCAGCGGTGATCGTTTCGGGGAGCGTGAGATTGAGAGCCCAGACCGGGAGATCAACGTAATGGCAGACGAAGTCGGCGAGTTGTCCGCCGCCGAAGTCCCACCACCAGCGCCAGTGAAAATGAAAATGCGATTCGTGGAACGGACGATACGGTGCCGGGCCGAGCCAGAGGTCGTAATGCACGTGCTTGGGAGGCGTCGCCTCTTTGACGAGCTTGCCGGGGGAGACTGTTCCTCCCTGCCAGACATGAACGCGGCGCACGGGGCCGATGACTCCCCCTTGAATCGCTTCGACGACACGACGGTAATTCGGTTCGGAGTGAATCTGATTTCCCATTTGCGTCGAAACGCCCGATTCAATCGTCAAATCTCGCAGCACGCGCGCTTCATAGATCGAATGCGTCAGCGGCTTCTCGCTGTAGGTCGGCAGTTTCTTGCGGAGCGCCTTTGCTATGGGGATGGCATGCATGTGATCGGGAGTACTGACGACGACCCCGTCGAGGTCGTTTATCTCGAGCAGTTCGAGGCAGTCGTTGAACTTCTTGGCATCAGGATACGTCGCCGCGGCTTTGTCGAGCCGCATGTCGTCGATGTCGCACAAGGCGACGATGTTTTCGCTGGAGACGCCCGAAAGATTCGCTCCGCCGCGTCCGTCGACGCCGATCACACCGAGACGCAGTTTCTCGTTGGCGCTGGTGGTGTCATCGGCGAGAAGAATGCGGGTACCGAGCGCGGAAGCCGCGGGAACCGCAGTACCGGCGGCGAGCGCCTGCCGAATGAAATCGCGGCGACTGACGGGACGGGACATGGTTATTTCCTTTCTGTGGAGGAATTACTGGGGTTCACAGACGCATTATGAAGCATGCGCATTCGAAACGCGAGAGAATGAAGCCGCCTCGTTCACGTTTTCTGAACTTGTCCTTCGGGCTTTTCAGCCGGAGGGGCGACCGCTTTTTCGACCTCGGCGAGCAACTGATCGAGGCGAAACGGTTTGAAGAGGACCGATTTGCATCCTGCCTGACGGGCTTTGACGAGCGAGTGAGCGGCATCGTAACCGAACCCGGTCATCAGAATCACGGGGAGATGCTCGTGAATTTCACGCAGCCGGCAGAAGCATTCGTAGCCGTTCATATCGGGCAGGCGGATGTCGGCGATGACCGCGTCGTAATGGAAGCTGCGTACCATGAGGCAGGCATCTTCGCCGCTGTGCGATGTTTCGACATCGCAGCCGAAACGGCCGAGCAGCTCGTGCGCGGCGCGGCGGACCGCTTCATCGCTGTCGACGACGAGGATCCGCTTCTTGCGAATCTTGGGACGTTCTGGACGCGGGGGAAACGACGGGTTCGCCATTTTAGGCGTCATCGTCTCTCCCACCTTTTGAATCAACTGCTTGATGGCCCGCGTATGCTTGAGAATTTTTTGCAGGCGTTCCGAGACGCTCGGCTCGTGGCCGATGTAGCGTTCGAGGATCCAGGTCGTGTCGTTCAAAATTTCATCGACGGGATGAGCGACTTCCTGCATCACCATCTCGGTGCTGGCGGTTGCGGTCGACATTTTCTCGACCACCAGCAGTTCGAGCGTATTCAAAGCAACGGCGACTTCGCGCGAGAACAATTCGAGGAACTGCAAGTCGTGTTCGTCGAATCCGCCGGACATCGGACTTTCGACGTTGAATGTGCCGAGAATTTCCTCGTGAAGAAACAGCGGGACGGTGAGCGAACTGCGTGCCCCCGGCGCGCCGGGCAGATAGAGGGGATCGTTGCCGGTATCTTCACACAGATAACTTTTCCCCGTCGCGGCGACGAAACCGGTCACGCCGGTCCCTTGCGGTTCGGCATAGAGTACTCGATTGGCCGCTTCAGGATTCATGCCGACGGTCAGCAGCGGTTCCAATTTTTTCGTCGGCTTATCGAGCAGGCGAATCTCGACGGTGTCGAATTCCAGCAGGTCTTTCGTGTAGTGCAGGATCTTCGCTTTGAGAAGTTCGATGCGGTCCTGCAGTGACATCTGCAAGACTTCCTGGGGAGAAAGATCGCCGAGATCAAGCCCCGCCTGATAGACGGCATTGAGTTTCTGCCGCTGGAGCACGTCGAACGTGACATCGCGAACGAGCACGATCAACACGCTGCTGGGGGAAGCTCCGTCGGTCGCCAGTGGCACGGCTTCGATGGCGTAATACGATTTCTCGCCGACGTGCAGCGTGCTGCGGGCCGATTCGCCCGAACCGAGGGCCGAGTGAAACGGGCAGAAATCGGGACCGAGAATTTCAGGCGTCCCGAACGGGTCGTAGAAATGCTTGCCGACGGGTGACGCTTCGCTGCCGGTCAATTTCAAGAAGTGCCGATTACACCACAGAATGCGGTGCTGAGCATCCAGCAGCACGACCCCTTCGGGGATCAGATTCAGCAGCCCGGCCGATTGCCACATCACGCCCGATTCATCCGTAGCGGAACCGAGGGTGAGGACACCGTCGATTTCCTGACGGCAAAGGGCAGCGACATCTTGCACGCTGGAAGCATGCGCCACCAGTTCACAACACGATTTCAGACTCTCAACCATGCCCTCCGTCTGTGGATGATTCTGTCCGTAAATCAGAATGCGGGGGAGCTGCGATGGCTGTTTCGGTTTGTCGTAATCGGGTGCGGACACGGTGAGATTTATGTCGGGATGAGGAAAACTACCGGCAGATTTTTTAATGTCTGACTCATATCAAGCCGTTCTCTGTTACCTCACAACCCCTAAGAGTATTTGAGTGGATTATATGTTGCGATCGAGGGATGAGCAATGTTCTCTTTGACTCTTTGACGAATCTCTCGACAACTTTTTGTAAAATCGACTTCGTAATATTTTCATCAGTCGAGATATCCACCCGCCGCGTTTTGCAGGCAGACCCCGTGCGAGATCTCGCGCGTTCAAACCGACGGCTGTGTTACGAACTTTCCGCCTTCGCCTTCAATCGCGTTACCGCTTCAATCGCGTGTATCGGGCAATCGCCATCAGTGGGAAATAAATGGCATACATGTGATATTTCAGGTAGAAGACTCTTGGGAACCCCGTCCCTGTAAACCAGGGTTCGTCCCATGTCCCATCGGCTTTCTGCGTGGAGAGCAGATACTGAATTCCCCGCTCAACCGCGGGGGAATGAACCTCTCCCGCCGCCATCAACCCCATCAAGGCCCATGCGGTCTGCGACGGCGTGACCGGACCGGTCCCTCGCAATTCAGGCTCATCGTAAGAGCGCGGCGTTTCTCCCCAACCACCGTTCGGCTGCTGTTTGGCTTTCAGCCAATCGGCCGCGCCGCGTATTCGGCGATCGTTCGAGTCGTAACCGATCGCCGTCAACCCGACGAGCACCTGCCAGGTTCCGTAGATGTAGTTGACACCCCAGCGTCCGTACCAGCAGCGGTCCGGCTCCTGCTGTTCCCAGACGTATTTGACAGCGAGTATCAACGATTCGTGATCTCTCGGAAGATCCAGCTCACCGAACAATTCCAGTATTCGCCCGGCAAGATCGGCAGAACTCGGATCGATCATCGCGTTATGATCGGCAAACGGAACGCGCGTCAGCAATTCGCGCGTGTTGTCTTTATCGAACGCCCCCCAGCCGCCGTCGCGGCTTTGCATACCGATGATCCATTGCATGCCGCGGCGAATCGATTGCAACACCGGCCGCATCTGATCGACGTCGGACATCGCTTCTCCGACGGAATTCGCTTTGCCCGAAAAAACTCCTTCGACGTCGCGATCGCGGGGATCGAGACTCCACGGATAGGTCAACGGATCGGCTCGCCAGTCCATCATTTCCGCGCGACCGGGCAGGCTGCGCGCCAAGGCCAACACGACCATCGCCGTATCGTCGACGTCCGGATAGAATTGATTGCGGAATTCAAAGCACCAGCCGCTTGGCGTGAGTCCGTTTTGACGGATCGCCCAGTCTCCCGGTTCGCGAATTTCCTGCTTCAATAACCATTGCACCGCCGTTTTCACGACGGGATGCCGGGCGGGAACGTCCGCTTCACGCAGCGCCAGCACGCTGATCGCCGTATCCCAGACCGGCGAGAGGCACGGCTGCATGACCGTCATTTCAGGAGTCTTGTGCAGCAACATCAACAAGGCCTTGAACGCTTCCTGCACTTCGGGCGAGTCTTCTGCATAACCGCAACATTTCAGCGCGATGATGCTCCACACAATCGGCGGATAAATCGCCCCCAATCCGTCGCTCTCCGGGAATCGGTTCAGGATCCACGCAAGCGCGCGCCGCTTCGCCAGATTGCGCAGCGGCATCACATGCCAACGCTCGAGCGTTTTGATCATCTGATCGACGCCGCGAAAAATGCGCGGCCAGTTCAACCAGGTTTTCTTCCGCAGCGGATCGAGACTCTCCGACAGTCCCATCACGGCCGAGACCTCTTCCGGCGACGTGACGAACAATTCGCGGATCTGTTGCGACGGGGGAACCGTGCGCGTGGGTCGATGCGCCCACAACAAACTGAGCGGTACAAGGATCGTCCGCGACCACGCCGACATCTCATACAGGTTGAACGGCATCCACGTCGGGAGCAAAACCATTTCCGGTGGGACGGCGGGGCACTGGCGATACGACAACACGCCAAGCAGCGCCAGATAGTAACGGGTAAAACTGTTGACCTTCTCTGCGCCACCTGCCGCGAGGATCGCATCGCGAGCACGCTGCATCTCTGGGGAATCCGGATCGACCCCCGCGATCTTCATCCCCCAGTACGCCTTGACGGAGGCGCTGATTTCGATCGGGCCGCCCGGATAAATGGCCCAGCCGCCGGAAGGGAGTTGTCGCTTGCGAATCGCATCGGCCAGTTCCTGCACCAGCGGATCGCCTTCGCGCCCGAGAAATGCGAACAAGAGAATCGTTTCCGATTCGAGGATCGTGTCTCCCTCAAGCTGGCCGACCCAATATCCGTCCGGATGCTGACGATCCATCAAATAGTGGCACGTTTTGGCGATGGCTATCGTGACGGCATGGCGGTCGGCATCGGAAAGCACCGATTGCGGAAACGTTTCCACCTGTTGTTCGGCGAGACTGAGGGGAGAGTGCGATTGCGCGGCGTGTGATTTCGGAACCTCAAACCGCATGCGAAAGGCATCCGAGCCAAGACGGCCTGAATTCATTTCAGGTCTTTCTGATAAAGTGGTATCCCAAGCAATCGATGCGTGCCTCATGCACACGAGCACATCCATGTTTCGATCGCAGTCATGCAACCGTCGTTACGGGGCAGAATACTAGCTCGGCGTGACATTTTGTTGCAAGTCCAATTCAATAAATGAGATCGGAACGCATTGAACATAATGGCGGCCGCCATTTTTTTAGATTCTCTATGAATCGCGACCAAATCTCTTTGACAGACACTTGGGTTGTTGCATAGAATGCACGCGCGGGCCGCTGAAGTAGGCTTGCAAAGTACAATGCCGCTCTCACAAAAGATTTGTGGGATCCGTTTGCTTGATGCGCATGATTGCGTGTTGATCGCACCACGATGGCGACCATATCTAGGCTGTGACTCCCATCGCATGTACTGAATTCAGTGAGTGCAATGTCTGCCTCACGATCCACGGAAGGGAAATCGCGACCCAATTTTCAGCAATGAAGCTGACTTGCTGGTGACCCACCCCCAGGAAAAATCGTTCGGCGATTCCGTCGAGACTTTTTGCTATCAACGTCATGATCGGCATGGAAATGGTTCCAGGCTCTTCATGTCTGGCGATCGCGGGTGAATAAGGTTCATCGTAAATATCCAGCAGGAGGCCAGTATAATGACACGTCGCATTTCACCCATGAAGACAGTCATTCAATCTCATCATATGAACGCAGTGCCCGAATCCCGGCTCGTCAGGGAACGCTCGGAACCATCCATTCATCGGGAATACCAACGGGAAATCGACAACAATCCCATGATCTTCGCAATGAATTTTGAACGGCAAAACGACGCCGAATGCCAGTCCGAATGCGACGCGCTCATCGAGCAGGCCATTCGGGAAAAATGGCATGAATCCGGCTTCGGGCGCTTTCGAAATCTGAAGGTCGGCGTTCGTAACGGCAAGGTTCAGCTTCGAGGACGTCTCGATAGCTATTACCATAAGCAGATGGCTCATTCGCTGATCCGGGCGATTGATGGCATCACTCAAATCGACAACGACATTCTCGTTCAGACGGTCAACTCATCCAGACAGTGAAATAATGGAAATATCCCCATCGGGAATTCGGCTCCGTCGGCGAAATGCTTCCCCGGCGGATTAAACTGATTTTGTACTTCAATGGAATGAACCAACTCGCATCAAGGAGGATCTGGAATGGTGACGCTCATGAATCCAAAATTCGACAACTCTCAGGATCACGCCATCCTCGACGACATCAACGTCAACACGCGTGCCGAATCGGAGACCGTCTGCTGCACCTCCGACACGTTCATGACCGATAACGCCATGAACGACCGCGGGTTGGTCTACACGAAGGATCAAATCGCTTCGCTGACGCAGGAGGTCATCTCCGAAATGACTTGTGCCGACTTGATCGACGCGATCAAGAGCACCGAGTTGCCTCTGCTCACCGATGACAAAATCGCACGGCTGATGTTTCAGGATCGCGACACGTTAGAGCGGCTGCTGTATCTCGCCCGCAAATGCGTCCGCAACCAGGGATATTGAAAACGACCGTTCGCACCGGCTTCAATCGGCAATGAAGTTGCGCAAATGAAACAGCGTATTGAGCGAAAGCAGCGATGCCCGTCCTTGACGATAGCGGACGACGTTGACTCCGCCGTTCACCTGGCGGATTTCTTTCGCTTTCCGGCGTTCTAACCCGAGCAATTCCGCCACGATGACCCGATTCACCACATTGTGAGAGACGACCGCGATCGTCTCCCCTCGATGTTGCTCGAGCAGCCGCATCAGCACCGGCCATGCCCGGTCGAAGACGTTGCGGTACGATTCTCCGCGTAAGTAAGGAGTCTCGTAAGGCTCATCCTGAAAACGCTGATACTCGTCGGGAAACCGCGTGCGGATCGTTTCCCAGTCGAGCCTCTCCCATGCGCCGACGTCGCATTCCTCGATCCCCTCAAGCGTCTCGACCGTCAAGCCATGCGGCTGGGCGATCATCGTCGCTGTTTCGCGCGCCCTCAGCAATCGGCTGGAGTAAACCCTCGCCAGCCGATGATCGCAGAGCAGCCGAGCGACGTCCGCCGCCTGCTCCCGCCCGGTCGGACTCAACGACAGATCGACGCTGCATCCCTGCAAGATATACGGTTGCTGTTCGTTCGCGGATGTCGCTCCGTGACGAATCAGATACATCATGGTCGTATCGGCACTCAACTCCACGCGAACTACTCCTTGCCATTTTTACGAGTGCGTATGTTGGCACAATTGTGCTGAAAAACGAGTCTCTCACAAAGACACAAAGGCACAAAGGGGAAAACTGGTTTTAGATTCTGCATGATCGAGGTTCAGAAAATATTGTAAATGTTTTTACCCTCACTGGCTTACTTCGTGCCTTCGTGACTTTGTGTGAGATCATTCCGCCAATTGTGCCGCGACGAGAATCGCTTCGATCAGACCTTCGGCGTTCGCTTTCCCCTGCCACGCGATATCAAAGGCCGTGCCGTGACTCGGGCTGGTCCGCACAATCGGCAGACCGAGCGTGACGTTGACCGCGTGTTCGGCACCGATCAGCTTGAAAGGGATATGTCCCTGATCGTGATACATGGCTACCACCGCATCGAAGTGACCCGCGACGGCCTGCCGATACAATGTATCCGCGGGGATCGGCCCGGTCACGTGCAGTCCCCGTCGTCGACACTCCTCGACCGCCGGCGAAATGATTTCGATTTCTTCGCGTCCGAATAAACCCGATTCTCCTGCATGGGGATTGAGCGCATTCACCGCGATGCGCGGGGAGGTAACGCCCAACTTGCGCATGAACGCATCGACCAGCCCGATCTTTTCTCTCACCATCGATTGCGTGATCATCGGGGGGACGCTGGCGAGCGACGTGTGCAGCGTCACATGCACCACACCGATGCCATGAGGCGAACGAACCGACGTACTCGGCGGAATGTACAGCATCATTCCGAAGTCAGTGACACCGCAGCGCTCGGCGAGAATTTCCGTATGCCCGGGATAAAAATGTCCCGCGAGATGCAACGCCGCTTTGCTGAGCGGAGCGGTGACGATCCCCTCCCATGCGCCGCTTTGTGCTCCGTCAATCGCCGCCATCAGCGACCGAAACGCCGCATCACCGGCGCGAGGGTCGTTCCGTCCGTTCGTGATACTAAGAATGTCATCGGTCATGCCGCCTGGGCAGAGACAGGGGATGCGTCCGGGAGTTGAAGTGTACTGTTTGCATTGCTCTTTAGACTCCAGAACGTCGACCACGAGCGATGAGCCGACCAGTCGAATCGCCCTGCGGAGAATCTCCGGATGACCGATGACCACGGGCCGGCACACTTCGAGCACGCGCGGATCGGTCGCGGCGCGCACCACGATCTCCGGGCCGATCCCAGCCACGTCTCCCATCGTCACTGCCAATCGAGGCCGATTCATATTCGCGATCGTTTCCTGATATACGGTTCGTGGTGCGTCTGCCTGGCAGCCCGTTGAAAAAGGGTGCCACTGCTGGCTTGCCCAGCAGTGAAATCGTTAACCATCGGAAAAACACGGGTGGACAAGCCACCCGTGCCACACGAAGTTTGACTATTAATCATTTTTCAACGCGATGCTAACTCTCCATCGGCGGATATGCCTCAATCTCTCCCAATGCCGTTCCGCGCTGATCTTTATCCGAGAGGACCGGCTCCATCGACAATGGCCATTCGATATTCACCTGCGGATCGTTCCAGAGCAGAGTCCGTTCGTGCTCAGGGAAATAATAGTCGCTGCACTTATAAAAGATATCCGCCTGCGCGCTGATCACGCAAAAGCCGTGCGCGAATCCCGGAGGGACGAACAACTGCCGATGATTCTCGGCTGTCAGCAACGTCCCCGCCCAGCGGCCGAACGTCGGCGAACCCCGCCGCAGATCGACGGCGACGTCGAACACTTCCCCCAGCAAAACCTGCACGAGCTTCGCCTGCGCCCGGCGGAGTTGATAATGCAGGCCGCGCACGGTCCCCCGGCACGAACTTGAGACGTTGTCCTGCACGAATTCGCAATCGATCCCCGACGCGCGGTATCGGTCTTTCTGATAGGTCTCTTTGAAAAACCCGCGGGGATCGCGAAAAACTCGCGGCTCGATGATGAGCACCCCGGGCAGTTCCGTCTGAATCACCTGCATATTCCGTTTCCCTCTCCTCATCCCGCGGAGCGAATTTCCGACTCACTCTCTTGATTGCGAGAGCATACTGCAAGAGAATCGGCAGGTACAGGATGGAAATGGTCAAAGTCATTCGCGTAATTGTTCACAGGGGATGCATGTTGGCCCGTTTTTCAGCAAAAACCGGTCTCTCACGAAGACACGAAGGCACAAAGGAAAAAACAAATAACTGATTCTGGTTTCACAAGCCGGTTAGCGTCGCGGTTATCGTGCAAATACTCTGCGTCTCATAGACATCCAAAACCTTTTGTCTTAATAACTCTAACACAACCTCTGCACTGCGTAATTTTCTGAAAACGTTGAGGCCTTTTTGACAGGCACAACCGGTTGTGTTAGGGTCACTTAATCTTCTTCGTGACTTCGTGCCTTTGTGAGAAATAATTCCGAAATTTCCAGTCACGAGTATGTCTGGCACTTACATCTGAATAACCTCCCAGAAAGCAGGAAACACCATGCGTGTCGGCATTATCGCCTTGCTGCATGAATCGAATACGTTTATCTCCGAACCGACGACGATCCGCGAATTCGAGCAGGATTTGCTGCTGACCGGGGAAGCGATTCGCGAGCGCATGGGGGGGACCAAACATGAAGTCGGAGGATTTTTCGCGGCGCTCGATGAAGCCGGAGTGACCGCCGTCCCGATCTTCGCCGCCCGCGCGCTGCCATTCGGCACCATCACGGCCGAAGCCTACGCGGAATTGATCCGTCGGCTCGATCTGGCGTTGGATCAAACCGAACACGTCGACGGCATTCTCGTCGCTCCGCACGGCGCCACGGTCAGCGAGGAGCATCCCGATGCCGACGGAAGCTGGTTGCAGCATCTCCGCTTTCAAGTCGGTTACGAACTGCCGATCGTCGGGACGATCGATCCGCATGCCAATCTTTCGCCGATGATGGTCGATTCGACCGATGCGCTCACCACGTACCGCACCAATCCGCACATTGACCAGTTCGAACGGGGTCAGGAGGCGGCCCGGTTGATGATTCGCATGTTGCGGAAAGAAATCGTCCCCACCCAGGCGGCGGCGTATCCTCCGCTGGCGATCAACATTGAAGCGCAGAATACGTCGGAACTCCCCTGTCGAACGCTGTATCAACTCGCCGAGGAAATCCGGCAACGGCCCGGCGTCCTGTCGGCGTCGATCGTTCTCGGTTTTCCCTATGCGGACGTTGCGGAAATGGGTTCGTCGGTGCTCGTCGTCACCGACAATAATCCGGCATTGGCCCGGCAATACGCGAATGAACTCGCCGATGTTCTCTGGCAGCGTCGCGAAGAATTCGCCGGCAAGATGATCACCGTCGATGATGCCCTCGACAAAAGTCTCGACCTCAAATCGCCCGTCTGTCTGCTCGATATGGGTGACAACGTCGGCGGCGGTTCGCCCGCCGATGGGACGATTCTGCTCTCCGCTCTGCACAAGCGAAAAATGGGACCGGCGATCGTCTGCATCGCCGACCCGGCTGCCGTCAAACAGGCCGAAGCCGCCGGTGCCGGTTCCCGCATGAAGCTCACGATGGGAGGGAAGACCGACAAACTTCACGG
>JBJXGP010000324.1:0-6401 GCA_046160425.1 Planctomycetaceae bacterium | reverse complement strand
GTGTCCTCGAAACTTTCGTGTTCCATCACGTGACACCAGTGGCACGCGCTGTAGCCGATCGACAGGAAGATCGGACGATCGAGTCGGCGCGCGGTTTCGAGAGCTTCCGGTCCCCACGGATACCAGTCAACCGGGTTCTGTGCGTGCTGCTGCAAATAGGGACTGGTCTCGTGAATCAGTCGATTCGGCGATCGTGGCGCGGCGGAGGAATTCGAGGTGTTCATACTGGTATCGTATGACCCTCGCGCCCATTAAACAAGTTTCGAATTCCTGAGCCGGGTGGTTTATCCACCCGGTGTTTTTCGATTGTGAATCACTTCACTGCTGGGCAAGCCAGTAGTGCCACCCGCCGGAGCTTGGGAGCGAGATGGTCACAACTGCGGGTACGTCAGAAAGCCCCGGATCGCCGTCAGAAATTCTTCGGGTTCATCGGCGGCGATGCTGTGGCTGCTGTGATCGAAGATTTTTAATTGCGATCCTTGAATCTGCTCGGCGATGATGCGGGAGTGATTCGGGGCGCAGATCCAGTCGTGCGCGCCCCCCAGCACCAGCGTCGGGCAGCGGATCGTCTTGAGCTGGAGGGTGAAATCGAAGTTGCGGAGAAAGCCTCCGAAGCCGTAATTCAGTTGTTCGAAGTTGCGGATCCCGCGTCCCCAGCTTTCGAGAAATTTCTGCTCGTCGAATTTGAGAGAATACATCGGGCCCATCAAGCGATAATAATCGAAAAGTTGCTCGAGCGATTCGAATGTCCCTTCCCACAATCGCCGGCAGACGGCAATCTGCTCGGGCGTAGCGCGTTTGGCGAGGATGCGTTGTGCATCCTCCATGAAACGAAAACTCGGCGCCGTCGCGCACAGGATCAAGTTATTGACGCGATCAGGATAATTGATGGCGTAACCCTGCGCGACCATCCCGCCATACGATGAACCGAGAATGGCGATGCGTTCGAGTCCGAGAGCGACGCGCAGCCCTTCGACGTCCTTGATGTTCTGTTCGAGCGTGTACGTTGCGGGGTCGCAAGGATGGCTACGACCAGAGCCGCGATGATCGATGAAGACCAGTTGGGCGACGTCGGTCAGTTCGCCGACGGTCCCTTTGAAGCCTGCATGATCTCCCCCCGGCCCGCCGTGCAGGAGGAACAGCACAGGCCGTTCTTTCAAGCGGTTCCCGTCGGGGATGAATTGCACACCGTCGACGTCGTAAAAGATGAATGCTCCGTCAACCCGCGCGTACATGACATCGACTCCCGTGTTCCGACGTTACTCGCCCATCAGTTTGACGACCGACTCTTCGATCGACTCGGCCCAGGTGGCATAGCTTGCTTCATTCAGATGCAGCAGATCGGGCATGACTTCCTTCGAGAGCGTCCCATCGTCTTCCAGAAATGCCTTGCCGATGTCGAGGTAATGGACGTTCTCGTCTTTGAGTTCATCGATGTAGGTTTTGACGATTTCATTCGTCGCCACGTTCACCTTGCGGCGAGGATCGTCGTTGTCGGCTCCGCGCGGGAAGATCGCCAGTACCAGGACTTTCATTTCCGGCAGCTTGTCGCGCAGCTTGGCCACGATGGCCTCGATCCCCTCGGCGATCTGCTCGGGTGTATTCGTGCCCGAGTTATTCGTGCCGATCATGATCACCGCAAGCTTGGGGGTAATGCCGTCGATGTTTCCGTGATCGAGCCGCCAGAGAACATGCTGCGTGCGGTCGCCGCCGATGCCGAGGTTGACGGCGTTTCGAGGCGCATAGTGTTTTTCCCATGCGGCTTTTCCTTCCCCTTCCCAACCATGCGTGATGGAATCGCCGATGAGCAGCAGATCGACATTCCCCTGTTTGACGCGCTCGTTCATGGCTTTGTGTCGATTCATCCATCCTTCATTGTCTTCCTTCCCAACAGGCACGATCGCATCGTTTTTGGAGGGATCGGCGACGAGCAAACGAGAAGCCGACATCGACGCTGTCAGAGTCAACAGGCAACAGGCGGTCCACAGGAAACGTCGTCTCAACATGATAGATACTCCCGGTTAAAAGCATTCTGGATGATGAAGCTCACTGGCGACAATCAGATTATGCGACGTTCAGAGGCAACTCGCAACCGGGCGCGGGTGTCGTACGCGGCATTTCGCCGGGAAACCGCCCGAAAGTCTTCGTTTTTAAGGGGTTCACGATCGGTCCGCTCCTCCTGAAAAATGGATAAAATTCGGCAAGAAAACCGTTTCATTCTTTTATCGGGAGTGTATGATAATTGTGTTTTGTGGGCATTGGCCCACGCGGTTGGTGATGACGCTCGCGAACGGATTCCTGTGCGGCAGAGGTCCAGTCGGGATGGAATCGCTGCGGCATGTTGACGGGAACCCGTTGGGAATACGCGATGAGTTATTCGGCGTCCGCAAGGGTGGCAACCGATGGCATTTCCCGTGTTTTATGGGCCTGACAGGCTCGCAGAGGACGAGTATGACAAAGAATCTCTACGTGGGGAATCTCCCCTTCGGAACAACAAGTGACGATCTCAGAGAAGCGTTCAGTCAATTCGGCACGGTGGCATCCGCCCAAGTGATCTCGGATCGCGAAACCGGCCAATCGCGGGGCTTCGGCTTCGTCGAAATGGAATCCGGCGCAGACGAAGCCGTTGAAAATTTGAACGGCTCAACGTTTCAAGGTCGAACGTTAACGGTGAATGAGGCCCGCCCACGAGAAGATCGACCGCGAGGCGGCGGCGGTGGACGCAGCCGTGGCGGATACGGCGGAGGTGGTGGGGGTTACGGCGGAAATCAGTAATCCACCGACTTCCATCGACCCTGACAACAGATAACACCGGCCACCCCGACTGGCCGGTGTTTTTTTCCAGCCATGCTTATTTCATCGATATTCTGTCGGAAATTCATGGTCGTTGAATCCGCTGCGAATCGAATTATCTTTCGTCGATCCAATTGCGATTTTCCGCTTAATTCACGACAATTACCCGCGACACCGCTCCATTGTCAGAGAGGTGGGCATCGATGTAGGCCGCCGTTGAATCGTCATCATCTCGATGATCGATGGGAACTCACCTCGATCGTCATCCGTCGCTGCATCCGGGGGGAGCAGATCTTGAAATTGAACATCCCCATTTATAACGAACGGCAATGCGATGCCCTGCGAGCGGCCGGACGCGCCAATGCCGAACTCATGGACTACATCCGCCCCCACGTACGCGCCGGGATCACCACCGACGAACTCAATCGCCTCGCGCACGATTACACGATCGGCCACGGCCACAAACCCGCGTGCCTGGGCTATAAAGGTTTTCCCAAGAGCATTTGCACGAGCATCAACGAAGTGGTCTGTCACGGCATTCCCGATCAGACTCCCCTGAAAGACGGTGACATCGTCAACGTCGATTTGACGACGATTGTCGACGGCTGGTATGGCGACCAGTCAGAAACGTTTCTCATCGGCGAAGTTCCCGCTGAAGCGAAACGGCTGGTGCAGGTCACGTTCGAATCGTTGTACCTCGGCATCAAAGCCGCGCGTCCGGGAGTGGCGGTGATCGAGATCGGCCGCGCGATTTACGAATACGCCCGCTCGCGCGGTTTCGAAGTCGTCGAGGAATACCAGGGGCACGGCATCGGCCGGCAATTTCATCAGGATCCGGGAATACCGCATTATCCCGAACCGAATTCCGCGAAGGTCATCATCAAACCGGGGATGTGCTTCACCATCGAGCCGATGCTGAACGCCGGCACGTTTCGGACCGTTCTCGATCGCAGCGACAAGTGGACGGTTCGCACCGCCGACGGTTCGCTCTCCGCTCAATTCGAGCATACGATTCTGATGACTAAGGAAGGGCCTGAAATTCTCACGAAGACGCAGCACGGCCCCAAACCGGGACACCAGTTTTGAGCCTACGGTCCCGCGACTGAATAACTTGACACGATGATTTTGGGTGGCACGCTCTGAGTCTTCGAAGGGCGTGGGATTTCTCTGCAAAATCCTCGCCCTTCCCAAAGCGTCAGGGCGCGCCACCCGGCAATGCCCGATCCACACAGCGGCCTGCTTGAAGATTGGGGAGCGATACGTTATCAGTTGTGGCAATCCATGCGGCTCGCTTTGTGAGCGAACCGAGATTGCAAAATGAACTTTAACATCATGAGGACGATATGAAACTCCCTGTCATGTTCGCGTTGATGACCGCATTGTTCTGGGGACTCTACGGCCCAACGCTCGGACAAGCGCGAACCGCTTTGAGCGGCAGCCCGTTCAAACCCTATGTCGCCATCGGGGTTGCCTATCTGATCTGGGGGATCGTGGGAGGCATCGGCGGGATGATCTATCGCGGCGACGACTTCTCGTTCACCGGTCCCGGCACGATGTGGGGTTTCGCGGCCGGTTCGCTCGGGGCGTGGGGAGCACTCACGCTGACCTTGGCAATGTTCACCGGCGGCGGAGCCATGCCGCATATCGTCATGCCCATCGTCTTCGGCGGGGCAGTGACCGTCCAGGCTCTGGTCAGCACGTGGATGTATCGCGAATCGACGCAGGTGAACCCCATGATGTGGGTCGGCGTCGTGGGGATGGCGATCTGCATCGTGATCGTGGCGGCGAATACTCCGCATCACGCTCCCAAGCCGAAAGTCGGTGCGGCACCGAACGCGGCGACGGTATCCCCTCCCTCCGAGCCTGCGTGACGCCGAACGCATAATCAAACATTGACCGTTTCACGTGAAACGGTGGCAGAATGCTTTGGCAGGTGTCGGCGGGTGGCCCGGACAGCTTTGTGTCCGGGTCGCGCAGCGGCAAGAGGTTTTTACCGCGTTCCCAAGCTCCGCTGCGTGAATGGTTAAGTGATCCACAACCCCACTGGCGGACAAGCCGCCAGTGCCACCCAACGCGGCAGCGCGGATCGCACAGACAAGAATGCCTGTGCCACCAAAGCTTGGAAACGAGCGAGGCCAAAGAAAAAAAGAAACCGCTGTGCTAACCCGCGACGCACAGCGGTTTCTACTGAGAGACCTGAGAGAGAGTTCAGATCCCGGTTCGGTATGGAGTCCAGCCGGGCACTGCGGCGAGTGGGATGCCGCAATTGCCCGAAGGAAATCGCTTGTCTCAACGATCGGTAAGGATCGTTGAAGTTGTTGTTATTCCATGGGGATTCCGAGCAAGGCTTCTTCTTCTTCCTGGATGATGATTCGGGGCGTGACCATGAGCATCAGGCTTTCCGTTTCACGACCGACACCGGTGTTCTTGAAGAGTCGGCTGACATAAGGAATCTTATTGAGAATCGGCACACCGGCCATGTTGCGTCCTTCGCGGAGACGTTTGACGCCGCCGAGTAGAACCGTACCACCGTCGGGAACACTGACTGTCGTAGAGACGTTGACCACTTCGACCACCGGTTGCTGCAAGGTGATGTTGCCACCGGCAGAGCCGCCTTGGCCTTGCTGACCTTGTTGGCCTTGCTGACCTTGCTGACCTTGTTGGCCTTGTTGGCCTTGTTGGCCGGTAACGCCACCACCGATGCCGCCGAAGCCAAAGTTACCGCCGCCGCCACCTTGACCGCCGAAGCCGCCGCCGCCGAAACCGCCGCCGCCGCCGAAGCCGCCGCCACCTTGACCGCCGCCTCCCAATTGGCCACCGCCGCCGCCGAGGCTACCGGAGATCCCTCCACCGGAGACGAACGAGAAGGTGAACACGTCGGTAATGCTGGTGAACTGCGGGCTAACCGTCAATCGGACGAAGCGTCGGTCGGCAGAAATCACCGCCTGCACTTGCAGGAACACACCGTCGGGGACCACCGAAATCTGCGGCGTGAATCCGACCGAGAAGAATCCGACCGTAGGCGTCAAGCTGATTACGAACGGCCGTTGCACCAGGCTGCTGACCGTTGCCTGTTGTCCGTTGAACAAGGTGACTTTCGGAGCGAACAGCAAGTTCGATCGTTCATCCCCTTGAGCGGCGTTGATGAAGAAGAAGGCTTCGATATCGCTCAGGATGGCGAGGCCGACCTGAATACCGGCGTTGGGTTGGAATCCACCGAAGTCGGGCACACCGATGTCGAACGAACCTTGTTGGAAGGCGATATCCAGGTCGGGTGTGAATGAACCGTCTGCACCCAGACCGACGATGGTACCCGGTCTGTCGTAGTTATCGCGGCCGACAAGGTTTCTATCGGGGGGCGGATCGAACGGGCCGTTCCCTGCACCGCCACCTGTCGTTCCTGTTGTCCCCGTGGTTCCTGTTGTCCCCGTGGTTCCTGTTGTCCCCGTGGTCCCGGTGGTCCCGGTTGTCCCCGTGGTTCCCGTCGTGGAACCGCTGGTGTTCACCGAACCGAACGGAGGCAGCGGGCGTCCGGTGTCATCAACGGTCGGACCGCCGACGGAATCCTGGACGTTGAAGTCGAAGTCGACGCCGATACGTTCGAAGAA
>JBJXGP010000323.1:0-12170 GCA_046160425.1 Planctomycetaceae bacterium | reverse complement strand
GCACTGGCGGACAAGCCGCCAGTGCCACCCGAAGACGTTTACCACTCTCGCACTCGAGGCCCGCGATGAATGGTGAGCGGATACTCTTCGTCACCGGCCGATTGGCAGAACCATCGCTGCGCCGCGTTCTGGAGGAACTTCGTGAAAAAGTAAAATTAGATGCCGTCGTCGAAGTTCTCGGCATCAGCGTGGCGGCTTTGATGCACGTCGATCTGCTGCTGCGCCGGTTGACGGTCCCTGCGGGAATTCAGCGCGTGTTGCTCCCCGGCTGGTGTCAGGGTAATCTGGAACGGCTCGCCGATCACTTCGGTTTGCCGTTCGCCCTCGGTCCCAAGGATTTGTTCGATCTCCCCGAATATTTTGGATCATCACGACGCACGATGCCGACGCTCGACGAATACGACATAGAGATCATCGCCGAGATCAATCATGCGCCGCGCATGACGCTGGCCGATTTGCTTCATGAAGCGCATCGGCTCGCCGCGCAAGGTGCCGACGTGATCGATCTGGGTTGTATTCCCGGCGAAACGTGGGGCAGGGCCGGGGAGGCGACTCGCATGTTGATCGAACAGGGCCTGCGGGTTTCGATCGACAGTTTCGATCGCACGGAAGTCGAGTCGGCCGTCGCCGCGGGGGCCGAACTGGTGTTGAGCTGTCACTCGGGTAACGTCGAGTGGGCGTCGAAGCTCCCCGTGGATCTGGTGGTGGTTCCCGAAGATCCCGCCGATCTCGAGCCCCTGCATCGGACGATCGAGATTTTGAAATCGCAGCGTGCGCGCTTTCGCGTCGATCCGGTTCTCGAGCCGATCGGCCACGGTTTCGCCGCTTCGCTGGAACGATATTTTACAGTTCGTCATCGCTGGCCCGACGTCGAAATGATGATGGGGGTCGGCAATCTCACCGAGCTCACCGACGTCGACAGCGCGGGGATCAATTTGCTGCTGGCGGCGATTTGTCAGGAGCTCGGCATCCGCAGCGTGCTCACGACGCAAGTGATCTCCTGGGCGCAGACTTCCATCAAAGAACTCGATATCGCCCGCCGGCTGGTGCATCACAGCGTGACTCGGCAGGTGGTGCTGAAACGGTTGAGCGATCAACTCGTGGTGCTGCGCGATCCGCGAGTGAATACGATGAGCAGAGAGGAAATCGACCGGCTCGCCGCGAGCATTCAGGATCCCAATTATCGAATTCTTGCCGCCGATGATCGATTGCATCTCATCAATCGCGACGGGCATTGGAAGGGGAATGACCCGTTTGCCCTCTTCGCCCTGGCGTTATCGAACTCGCAGGGGATCACTCCCGAGCACGCGTTCTACCTTGGTTTTGAAATGTGCAAAGCCATGACCGCCCTCACGCTGGGGAAGCAATACAAGCAGGATGAGGCATTGAACTGGGGTTTTCTGACCCGGCCGGAAATCAGTCATCGGCATCCGCGCGACAAAGGTGCCGAACAACCGGAAACCCCCGATTGAAAGTATTCCACCTCATCGAAAAATGGGTGGCACTGGCGGCTTGCCCGCCAGTGTGATTACCGTAGTATCGACAAGTGATTAATCTAGCATTCATTGATGTAATTCGAATGGCCGATTTGTTCGATCTGTTCACGACTGATATTGCCACCCCAAGCGAACACGCGATCCTCGGAGATCGCGAGATCGCGGTGCGCGAATTGTCTCCCGTTCCGGAGATGGATCGAGTGCTGACGGCGTTGTCGTCGTGGCCTCGACTGGTGGCGTTCGACAGCGCTTTGCCGAGCGACTTGCTGGGGCGATATTCGTTCGTCTCCGCCGACCCGTGCTGGTGGAAAGAGATTCCACAAGTCCCGTACGGGATCGATCCATTCGTGGAGGTCCGTCTGCTCTGTCAGAATTATCGCGTACCACGCATCGAAGGCCTGCCGCCGTTTCAGGGTGGGATCGCGGGATTCTTGTCTTACGAGATCGGTCATGCGTGGGAGCGGCTGCCTTATCCGCAATACGATGAATTCCAACTTCCCGTGGCTACATTTGGGTGTTACGACTGGGTGATCGCCTGGGATCATCAGTTGCACCGCGCGTGGATCATTTCGCAGGGATTTCCCGAACGTGAGCCTCAAAAACGTCGATCGCGGGCCGAAGAACGCTTGCAGCGAGTGTGGGACCGATTGCATGAAACGGAATCGGCGTCACATGAAATATCCGATAGCCGTTCTACGTCATCGCTGTCTCTCGACCAACTTGCGCCGCAATATCCCGCGCCGGGACTCGACGATCTGACCAGCGATTTTTCTCGCGACGGTTATCTGCAAGCGGTCGAGCGGGTCATCGAGCACATTTATGCGGGGGACATCTTTCAGGCCAACGTGTCGCAACGGTTGTTGACGCCGCAGAAAATTCCATCGCTCGCATTATACTTGCGATTGCGACATCGAAATGCGGCGCCGTTTGCCGGAATATTAAGGGTAAGCGACTGGGATATTCTGAGTGCATCCCCCGAACGATTCGTTTCGCTCCGCGATCGCGATGTCGAAACCCGTCCGATCAAAGGAACCCGGCAACGTCAACCCGGCGCGGAAGCCGATCTGTTCACGCGCGATGCCTTGAGAGAAAGCGAAAAGGATCTCGCGGAAAACGTGATGATCGTCGATCTGTTGCGCAACGACCTGTCGCGCGTCTGCGAGCCGGGAACGCTGCGCGTCCCTGAACTTTGTCGCGTCGAGACCTACTCGACAGTGCAGCATCTGGTGACGGAGATCCGCGGTCGTCTCCAGGAGCAAAATTCCGCATGGGACTTGCTCGCCGCTCTCTCACCGGGAGGTTCGATTACAGGGGCACCGAAAGTCCGGGCGATGGAGATCATCGCCGCGATCGAGCCGACCTCGAGAGGACCGTATTGCGGTAGCTTGTTTTATGTCGGCTTTCACGGCGGGATGGACAGCAACATCATCATTCGAACGTTCGTCGTGCGCAGGGGTTGGATCCAATGTTCGGTCGGCGGGGGGATCGTCGCACAATCCGACCCCGCGCAAGAGTATCTCGAAACGTTGCACAAAGCTGAAGGGATGTTGCGGGCGCTGAAATGATACTCGTCATCGAT
This sequence comes from Planctomycetaceae bacterium, assembly GCA_046160425.1. Taxonomy (GTDB): domain Bacteria; phylum Planctomycetota; class Planctomycetia; order Planctomycetales; family Planctomycetaceae; genus JAQCEJ01. Next base: position 9,095 of record JBJXGP010000323.1, on the reverse strand, counting down.
AACTACGACAGTTTCGTCTACAACCTCTCGCGTTATCTCGTCGAACTGGGATGCGAGACCGAGGTCGTGCGCAATGACCGGGTGACTGTCGACGAAGTTGCACAGCTTCAACCCGCGGCGATCGTTCTCTCTCCCGGACCGGGAATCCCGCAGTCGGCAGGGATTTGTCTCCCCCTCATTCAGGCACTCGGCGAACGTATTCCCATGCTGGGGGTCTGTCTCGGCCATCAGGCGCTGGCGGCGGCATCGGGCGCGAAGATCATTCGCGCTCCCGAACCCTTTCACGGCCGCACGTCGCTGATCGAACATCATGGAAAGTCCATCTTTACGGGACTGCCGCTACCGCTCAGGGTCATGCGATATCATTCGTTGATCGTCGATGAGTCGTCGTTGCCATCTGAGTGGCTGGTGACCGCCCGGACTTCCGATGGCATCGTGATGGCGATGGAGCACCGCGATCGCCCGTTGTTTGGCGTGCAGTTTCATCCCGAGTCGATCCTCACGGAAGGAGGGTATCAGATGCTGCACCAGTTTCTGACGCGGGCGGGGATTGAACACCGCATCCCGCCGCAGAGCGGTCATCTGGAACTCCAGCCGGTCGACTACGGTCAATCCGACGATGCTCAGCGGTTTATCCCCTGGTGAGTTCGGCATCCGGCAGCGTGCATTTTACGAGCCTTCCCCCGCCGCAGAAGGAGAATTTATTGCGGAAAACCTCTGCGCCGAAATCGGTCACTTGGGGTCGATTGAGGCAGCCCATGTCGCTAATTCTGGCCTATTCCGAAAAACCGGCATAATCGTTACCAGACTTCCCTGATGTCCGCTGAACGGGTTCAGACCTGTAGACGCCGGGCGACCTTTCCTGCCGATACCAACTACGACACGTTGTGCCAATCTCAGGGATTGGATTCCAGGAATGGATTGTAAGGTTTCAACCGCCTGCTAAGGTCTGGATATGTCAAAACGAATGGTTTTTCAAGCCGCAGGGATGGCGTTGACTTTAACGATTGTCAGTTATGCCATCGCAGCCGGAGCGACTCAAACTCCCTCGTGGCATACCGACTTCGCCGCGGCGCAGGCGGAAGCCAAGAAACAGAATAAGCCGATGCTGGTCCATTTTCACGCCACCTGGTGCGGACCGTGTCAGCAAATGGAGCAGGAAGTCTTGAAGTCGACGGAGCTGTCGCGGGTGCTCGCAGGCCAGGCGATTCTGGTGAAGATCGACACCGACGACAACGCCGACCTCGTCGAGAAATACCAGATTGAATCGCTGCCGTCCGATCTGTTCTTGAATTCATCGGGGCAGGTGATTTCCCGGTATGTCGGATATCAGGACAAAGCCAAGTACCTCGCTTCGATGACCAAGAGCGTCGTCAAGCATCAGCAGTATATTGCCGCTCAGAAGCCGGCGCCCGCAAACAAACAACCGGTGTTGACGGCGAAGGCTAATGTCGCGAATGTGAATACGACGCTTCCCATCGCGACGGCCAAGGATGAAAACGGCGTGATGGTCGGCTTGGACAAATACAGCCCGGTCGCCTTGTGGCATCATCGCACGTGGTTGAAGGGGAACCCCGAATTCTCGCATGTGCATAAAGGGGTCACCTATTACCTGAATAGTGCGGATGAACTCGCGAAATTCCAGGCGAATCCGGAACAATACGCTCCGAAATTGCTGGGATGCGACCCGGTGATTCTGACCGAAACGGATCGCGCAATTTCGGGGAGCACCAAATTCGGCGCTTACTTCGACGGCGATCTATACGTCTTCGCCAACGAGACGAATCGCGACAGCTTCAAGAAGAATCCCACTCGGTATACCCGCACGCAACATGTGCTGAATACCGACCTCATCGGCGAGACTGTCAGACGCTAACTACCCGTTGAAAAAAACAGCCCGTTGAAAAAAGATCAAAAGCTTTGATTCATGAGCCGGGTGGCTTGTCCACCCGGTGTATTTTCAACGGCCTTCGAAGCGGATTCAGAAATTCTCCGGGCGTTTGTCAAACGTGGTCAGCGTCGCTGAGCGATCGGTTTCGGCCCATCATTTTGCGGATCGACGCGGTACCATTTTCTACATCGGTTTGAAGCCTCGCCACCACGATCTCCTGATCTGGGTTCGGCGTGAGTGCTTCCCGAATTGGCCGGTCTTCGGGCCTCGCCTGAGATCATCATCGCAGGCGGTATCTGCGGAATTCGACGATCCGGACGGGGCTACACCCCATTTCCAGTCGTTTTAAGCTGAAAAAATTTCGGCTGGAAATGTAAATTGTGGTTGAATTCCGCTGGAGTTGAATTGACACAACGGTAACGGAAGTTATGATAGCTCATAGATCGTAAGCCATCACCCTTCCCAACGGTTTGACCACTTCGGGTTTGTGAACTGAAGTGGGGAGCCGGGAAGATAAGAGAATGGCTGGTGAAGCTCAGGCACATTGCTTTTCCGCGAATGTGTTTTCCGTCTCTATCACTGTCTCCTTTTTGACAGTCATTTTTGTGGATACGGCTTTGTGAGAGTTTCCCCGCAGGGGGAAAATGAGTGCTTCAACCCAGCCATATTGAGCGGAATTGCTCTGGGGTTATGTGGAAATTATTTCGAAACCCCGCGGGTGTCGACCCGTCTGTTGTTGAGAGTTGTCCAATCCGGTTTCGAAAATTCTTTTCAATCGCCTGAAAACCCCTCAGTCTGGAGTCGTTTTTTTAGGCCAAGCCGCGGCAAACTTGGGTCTGTTCGGCAGTGAGCCGAATGTTGAGACCGTCATGGCTGGTCGTCAGGTTGATTGCGGATCTCAGTTGTTTTGCAGAGAAATTTGGCTTCCGTTATTTCAGCGGGAACGCGGTGTTGACCACGAAGATTTCTCTGCGGGCGTGTTTTTTTAGACTAAGAGTTTCATGACCCAATGAACGTTGAATTCTCGGCGGGATTGCCGGGGGCATTTTTGCCAAAGGGGATGAAACCAGTTCTGGAAGGTCGCTCGGTGTCTGGAGCAGACTCACTTCATGGCCGCATTGTCGGCCGAATTGATGCGAAGTCGTTCCTTCTCCGTTGTCGACCGCACACTGATCTATCGAGGAGTGTCCACGGACGGACTATGCCAGGCTGCGGCTAAACTTGGAACACGGCTGAAACGTGGATCACGGTGATGGGCTATCGATGAGGGTAGTCTGTGCCGGCAAGTTTTTTCTGCGGTACGCGAAGAGACCGGTTCAAAGCCAGACTTGAACCTTATCGAACCAGGATGTTGCAGGGGGTGACTGCGTGCGCATGATTTTGAATCGCAGAATTCCTTTGGTCCATTTATTGATGATCCCTGAAACCTGGACAGCCCAATCGCAAATGTTTTCCATCCATTGATCGAGCGCCCGGCAGTGCGATCTGTCGGCGTCGGCGAATGGGCCAATTTTTGAACGACCGCATGCGGACCGAAGTTCCGGCGAGAGGCGTCGTGACGTCGACCGTCCGGTTTCTCTCGGAAACCGGTTACTGAAACTGCCTGAAAAAGAGATTGAATATGACAGATAATGGTGCAGGAACCCCTGTGCAAAAACCTCGTCGGCGTCGAACCAAAAGTGACGATGCAGCCACGGAAACCACGGCTTCCATCCGCCCTCGCGACGACGAGTCTGAGTCGCCCAAACTGAAGGGGACTCGCATCGATGCCGGTGACGGCGATGCAGCCGAGAAATCGGCACCGGTCAAGAAGCCGACGAGAACGCGGCGCAAGACCGCCGAGCCGGTCGCCGAAGTTGCTCCCGCGGAATCGAAAACGATCGCGCCGGTCGCCGCCGTCTCACCACAGGTGGAAATTTCTCACGCTGCGAAAATCGACGAAGGGAACGGTCATCGCGATCGTCCCGCTCGGCAGACCGAAGGAAATTCCGGCGCGCGCGCTGAACATGAATCATCGGGCGGACAGGACTCCGCTCAAGGGAGTAGCGGGGATTCCGGCGGCGGTCGCCAAGGGGGTGACGGAGGCGACGGCGGTGATGTTGGACGCAGACGCCGGAGACGACGTCGCCGGCGTCGCGGCGGCGGCACCGGTGGTGGCAGCGGCGGCGGACCGACGGGTGGCAGCAGCAGCAACCAAGGGGGCGGTGGAGGCGGGCATGCCAATGCCGGTCGCAATTCCAATCAGCAGTCGCACCAGAGACGCAACCGGTCACAGGTTGCTCAAACGCGCCCTTCCGCTCAGGAAGGCCCCGAAGTCGTCGGCATTCTTGAAGGGGTTCTCGAACTCCATCCCAAATGTTACGGCTTCTTGCGCGATCCCAAGGCCAACTATGCGGCACAGGATTCCGACCCGTTCGTCTCCAGCACGTTGATCGAAAAATATCGGCTGCGAGAAGGGGTCATGGTTCGCGGCGAAGTCGGACAAGGGACCAAAGGGCAGGGCCCCCGCCTGAAAAGCATCGAAGCCATCGATAACCGTTCGATCGAAGAGTATCAGAAAGTCCGCAATTTTGACGAACTGACTCCGATCAATCCCTTCGAACAAATCAAATTGGAAACCGGTCCCACTCCCATCACGATGCGCGTCATGGACCTCTTGACGCCGATCGGGAAGGGGCAGCGCGCACTCATCGTCGCTCCGCCGCGGACCGGGAAAACCATGTTGCTTCAGGAAATCGCCGATGCCGTCATCGCGAATCATCCCGAGATGCACCTCATCGTGCTGCTGATCGACGAGCGCCCCGAGGAAGTGGCCGACATGCGACGCCGCATCAAAGGGGAAGTGATCGCATCCTCGATGGACCGCGACGTCGAAAGTCATGTGCGCATCAGCCGCCTGATATTCGAGCGGGCCAAGCGCATCGCCGAAGGGGGGGGAGACGTCTTCATTCTGCTCGACAGCATCACCCGCACGGCTCGCGCGTTCAACAAATGGATCGGCAATACCGGTCGGACCATGACCGGCGGCCTCGACGTCAAAGCGATGGACATACCGAAAAAAATGTTCGGTACGGCGCGGCGCTTCGACGAAGGAGGGTCGCTGACAGTCGCGGCGACCGCCCTGGTCGACACCGGCAGCCGCATGGACGAAGTGATCTTTCAGGAATTCAAGGGGACCGGCAACATGGAAATGGTTCTCAGCCGGGAATTGTCCGATCGCCGCATCTGGCCTTCCATCGATATCACGATGTCGGGTACGCGTCGCGAAGAAAAAATTCTGTCACCGGAAGTCCTGGAAGGGGTCACGTTACTGCGGCGGAGTCTGATTTCCATGAAGCCCGTCGAAGCCATGGAACAGCTCACCCGCACGCTGGAACGCTTCAAATCGAACGCCGAATTCCTGAAGCGAATTAGTAACGTTCTCTAACAAAGCGAGAATCGCTCATCGCGTCGTTTATCGCGGGTTGGCATTTCATCCCAACTGAGGCGCGAGAGCGCGCTGCAATGCGGTAAAGTTCCCGGCGTGTCCGTCGACAAAACAGATGAAGACCAGGTCACCTTCCGACCACGTCGCGCTCGAATAACTTCCGTCGCTTGAAGAGACAGCAGCCACTTCGAGCATCGACGATGCCGGGGGAGGATTTGAGAGCCGCGATGCCGGGATCACCAACAGTCGGCCGCTCAGCACATTTCCCTGAGAGATCGCTAACCGGAATTCGTAGATCGCCGCCAGATCCGCCGCCGACCGTTCCGTTGCGGGATATCCGAAAGGCCCTTCGAGTCGCAGTCGCCGTGAATCCCAACCATCCTGCGGCAGTCTCGCCGGAAAGTTCTCGTCGAAGCGTTTTTGGAAGTCCCCGCCAAAGCCCGACAGAAGTTCTTCGAGAGGGAGCTGTTCTCCCGCTGTTGGCCAGAACCAGAAGGCGCTCAGCGATAACAGCATCGCCGCCGAGGCGGCTCCGATCCACTGCATCACGCGCCGTCGGGATGCCGGCCGGGCAGGGGAGGGGATCGGCTGGACGGTCTCGCCGACGATGGGCGATTCATGTGAATTTTTAGACGATTCGAGAGCGATCGCAGCGAGCAGCCTCTGATTGAGGCCGACGGGAGCAGGAGTGTTACGGACGGCCGCTCCGAAGAGGCGATCGAATCTGCTGATTTTCTGAAATGCTTCCTGGCAGTCGAGGCAACTCGTCAGATGTTGCTCGGCGGCGGCGATCTCGGGCAGGAAGAGATCTTCCGTGTCCGGTCGGACGGCTTCCAGAAGTTGTTGTGTTTCTCGACAATCCATTGTGTGTGATTCCTCTCAACCGACAACGCGTTAAATTTGCGGATACTTTCCGCCCGTCAACGGGATCGCGCGCTGTTCGAGAGCGCTGCGAACGGCTGCCTTCGCCCGGGCCAATCGGCTCATCACTGTGCCGACGGGGATCTCCAGGTGTTCAGCGATTTCGCGATAACTCATCTCTTGAAAATAAAACAGGATCAAGGGGATCTTGAATTCGTCGGGTAAATCATTCAAAACCTGTTGCACGTCTTCGTCGTCATACGGTCCTTCGGGAACGGTCTCTGTTGCCGGTTCCTGATGTTGATTCCACGTCAGTAACGGCTTGCCCGCGGCAGACCGGCGGCTCTTGAGATAGGCATTCTTGAGTATCGAACAGAGCCACGATTTGGCCTGGCTGGGCACTCTCAACTGAGAGAGCTTGGTATGTGCCGCCAAAAACGTCTGCTGTGTCAGATCCTCAGCCTCCGTCGCCGAGCCGGTCAGTCGATAGGCATATCGGAAGAGCAAAGCGGAATGCTGCTCGACCATTTCGATCAAGTCGGGTTCGATCATATCGGGATTGTGTTCACCCATTTCCATGGTTGACCCTGCCTATTACGATCCGGCGGCGGTAAAAATTATTCCCGAAAACCCGGCAAAATTTCCCAACTTCGGGAAAATCTCCGTTGTTTTGCCTGATTTTTCATCCTCATCACGACTTCAGCGTAACCTCGCCACGAGTGAAAATGCAATGATCGGCCTTGCAAGTGACTCAAAAAACCGTCCCGAAAGTTTCCGAAAGTCGCATCCAATTAGGAAAAATGGGCTGAGATCACGTCAAGATTTCATCCGCTTGAATTCAATCGACGAGACGAGACGAGAAATGATTTCAAATGTTGAGTTACATATGTTATCGTGACATAATAAACAGTTGCCTCTACCGAATTCGCCGGAGTGACCAACGTGGAACACGCTTATTTCAAAAACGGTGACGATGTTACGCTCCGTTCGACTCTCGAAAGGGGACGTATCGAGAGAGACCCAGATCTCGTTGGAGGCGAGTACTGGTATCGGGTGCGTTTTAACAAACGTGTTGATCATGTGGTCGAAGACGATCTGGATGCGATCAGAGAAGAAGAGGACACGCTGGAATCACTCGTAACCGCAGGACGATGGGGACGTCTACAGGCCGTACGTTGTGCGCTGGGTATTGAGCGAATTCAGCACACAAATCGGAGCACGATTTATGCCTTTCAGTCACAGCGTATATTATTTGAGCCTTATCAATACAAACCCCTTCTGAAGGTGCTTGATTCACCCGATCGCCGTCTTCTGATCGCCGATGAGGTCGGGCTAGGTAAAACGATTGAAGCCGGTCTTGTGCTCACGGAGCTCAATGCCCGCCGGCCGATGGAACGCGTGCTTATCGTGTGTCCTTCACGGTTACGCGAAAAATGGCGAAACGAACTGAACCGTAAGTTCGATCAGGATTTCAAAATCTTCGATAAGGGGTCTTTCTTGCAGGCAGCATTACGATCGGTGGAAAACCCAGCTCGGTTCCCTCTGCATGGGATCATGTCGATGCAATCGATGCGAGGTGAAGAAGTTCGCAACGCGTTGACGTCGGAATTGGCACATCTCGATATGGTGATCGTGGATGAAGCACATCATGCCCGCAACCAAAATACAGCGACGTCAGCGTTGTTGCGTGAATTGTGTGAAGTGAGTGACAGCGTTCTCCTACTCACGGCCACACCGTTGAATCTAAGAAGTGAAGACCTTTTTACACTGCTGCACGCATTGCGACCGACAGAATTTCCAGACCCGTCTGTTTTCGATAATCAGTTGCAGCAACACTCGCCCATTCACATTGCCAGCACCCTTGCTCGTACGCAAGAAGCTGAAAGCCTCAGTCAAATCACCACCTTACTGAAGCAGGTTTTTTATTTCTCAGAGGATCTCAAACAATGCGATCCCAAGGCCGTCCAGGTCATTGAGGACATTCAACGATCACCTCCCGCGAGTCGACGAGACTGGGTCGACCTGGAACGGCAGATCCAGGATCTCCACCCGCTGGGCTCAATTGTTACTCGTACCAAAAAACGCGACGTGGTTGTGAATGCGCCAGCACGGCGTGCGCGAACATTTCACTGCAAATGGACGATGGAAGAAGACGAAGCTTATCAGCGGCTCGTGGAAGGGAGCGGGCCACGCGGGTGGTGTCGTAGCGGGATGTCGTTCGGTCAGATCCAGCGTGCTCGCCAGGCTGCCAGTTGTCTTCCGGCGGCATATGAGTCACAGCCTATTGTCACAACAGATGATGAGGCCGTAGAGTCAAGCGACATTTTGCCGAGTGATGTTCCGGGTCTTAAGGAAGGAACCACGTTATCTCCGCCGGCTTCGAGTTGGACAGGAAGTGACTCTAAACTGAATATGCTTACTGAAATACTCGATCACATATGGAATGAAGAGCCATCAGCGAAAGTTATCATTTTCACGTTTTTCCGTGGAACCGCGCGCTACCTCGAAAGAAAATTGACCGATGCGAACTTTCAGACCTTGAGGATTGACGGCGGTGTTGTTTCCGATCCACGCAGGCCTAAAGTTGACGAGAGGGGCAATCGAATTCGGCAGTTTGAGACCGATCCCACAATTAAAGTCTTGGTTTCAACTGAAGTCGGAAGTGAAGGTCTGGACTTTCAGTTTTGTCACCACTTAATCAACTACGATCTCCCCTGGAACCCGATGGTTGTCGAACAGCGAATTGGCCGGATCGATCGTTTTGGTCAAGAGAAGGAAGTCATTCATATTTACAACCTTGTTGTTCCAGGAACCGTCGAAGATACGATCCTCGATCGTCTTTACACGCGAATTGGAATTTTCGAGAGGAGCATTGGTAATTTAGAGGCCATATTGGGAGAGACAATGAGCGAATTG
>JBJXGP010000322.1:0-2617 GCA_046160425.1 Planctomycetaceae bacterium | reverse complement strand
CCGCCGTGGGTTTGACGCCGCCGACGTCGTTGGTGAGAAACCTGAGCGAGTTCCTGACGACCAGTTCGTAGGTTTTCGAGTTCTGAAATGCACCGGGAACCAGCAGCGTAGCCGCCTCCTGCACTGTCCCGGCGGCCAGCCCGATCGTGCTGCGAACCGTCCGCTCGGGGAGCGAGAGGGTGTAGAGGAAGTAGTGGGAGAGACTATTCTCGCGGTTTCCCGTCGGCTCAGGAGGTGGGATCATCAACTTGGTTTCAGGTAAGGGGTCGGTCATCAGGATTCCCCGGAAAATAAACAGTTCAAGCGGTCGAGTTCTCCCCGACACGGTGACGTAGAATATACCAGAATTGATTCCGGAGAAATGAGAACGTGGAATATGAGGCCAAGGTTCAGGATCATTTTTTCAGGCATTGTCGAGACGCACCGACTTGCGGACGCATTGACAATGTCTTGTAGCCAACCTCTGTGAGCTTGTCATAGGGGGATCTCGCACTGTAACAGTCCCACCATTTTTACAAACCGTTAAAACAACGTGTAAATAAACGGTGCGGCGGCGGAGGAACTCAGGACCACCAAGAGACCGACGAGCATCAGCACGACAATGATCGGCGTGAGCCACCACTTCTTGTTGTGCAGCAGAAAGTCCCAGAACTCAGCGAACAAACCGGGTTGCTGCAACTGCGCCTGGCGGGCGAAATCATTTGCCGACGTTTTGGTATCCGATGACGAGGTTTCGCTGTTGGGCGACGCGTCGTTTGTAGTGGATTGCTCTGTCATCGGAGGGGATCCATTAACCGTTAGAGTGATCTTAATACTGTTGAAAATACCGCTTCGTCGATGTCGTCGGCGTGCGGCGTTGCCAGTAGCTCGTTGCCGATTTATCCAGAGTTCGCTTCATCGGATCGTATCCGCACAGCTTCATCATAATCGCCACCGGGGTGAGCACCAAGTAAAATATCGCTCCGAGCAAGAGATGCGAGACGATCCAGCCGATCGGCCAGGTAATGACCATGAGCGTTACGAACACGATCCGGGCGAATGGTGGGAATCGATAGCCGATCAGGCTGATGACCGTCGCCACGCCGACAATCCACAAGCTGACGGCGAGATTTTCATATTTGTAATACTGCCCTCCGGCGAGCAGCAGGGAGAAAATCACCAGCAGCAGGCAGAACTGCCGCAGCATTATTACCGGTGGATTCCAATTGATTTTATTCATCGCCATATCGCACTGACTTTCAAAGGACTTGAACGATTTCTCAGTCGAGCTTGAATTGTTGCAGATAACCTTCGGTATCGTGGTCGGCGGGTTTCTGTTCCGACTTGAGGAGCACGCAGTTTTCGAGAACGAGAACATCCATGTTCGTTGCGAGAAAACATCGCAGCGCGTGTGCCGGAGACATCACGATCGGCTCGCCGCGAACGTTGAAGCTGGTGTTGATCAAGACGGGGCAACCGGTCTGCGCGGCAAATTCCTTGACAAGTTTGTAGTATCGTCCGTGCCGTTCGAGGTCGACGGTCTGCACGCGGGCCGAGTAATCGACGTGGGTGATCGCGGGGACGACCGAGCGCTGGAGTTTCAGCAGTTCGATCCCTTTTTTGTCGGTCTGTTCGCCGTTGAGGTCGATTCGCTTTGATTCCTGCACGGGGGCGACGAGCAGCATGTACGGGCTTTGTTCGTGGGGACGCATGTCGAAGTATTCGTCGACCCGCTCTTCGAGGACCGCGGGGGCGAACGGGCGGAACGATTCGCGGAATTTAATTTTGACGTTCATCACGGTCTGCATGTTTCTGCTGCGCGGGTCGCCGAGAATGCTGCGGCTGCCGAGAGCCCGCGGGCCGAATTCCATTCGCCCCTGTACCCATCCGACCACTTTTTCGTCTCCGATCAGCTTTGCGACGACCGAACAGAGTTCATCTTCGTCGGCATAATGGTGATAGGGAATCGCTTCGCGATCGAGATATTCGCGGACCTCTGCGTCTTTGAATCGCGGACCGAGTAGAGAACCGCGCTGCGAATCACGCGAACGAGGTGATCGCGGGCGATCGAGCAGTTGATGCCAGATGAATAACGCGACGCCGAGCGCTCCCCCCGCATCGCCGGCCGCCGGTTGAATCCACAATTCGTCGAACGGTCCTTCGCGAAGGATCCGCCCGTTGGCGACGCAGTTCAATGCGACACCCCCGGCGAGGCAGAGTTTCTTCATGCCCGTCTGTGCGTGAACGTGCCGGGCGCTGCGGAGCATGATTTCATCGGTCACATGCTGTATCGAGGCGGCGATATCCATGTCGCGCTGCGTCACCGGGGATTCCGGCGATCGGGGCGGTCCGCCAAAAAGTTGATGAAACTTTTCGGAGGTCATCGTCAAACCGCTCAGATAATTGAAGTACGACATATCCATGCGGAACGAACCGTCGGCTTTCAAATCGATGATCTTGTCGAGAATCAGGTCGACGTACTTCGGCTCGCCGTATGGCGCCAGCCCCATCAGCTTGTATTCACCCGAATTGACGCGAAAACCGCAGTAATACGTGAATGCAGAGTAGAGCAAACCAGGAGAGTGCGGGAAGCGGAGTTCGTGCGTCAGTTCGATGCGGTTTCCCTTGCCGACGCCAT
>JBJXGP010000321.1:0-14330 GCA_046160425.1 Planctomycetaceae bacterium | reverse complement strand
GTACTTTCCCGGTAATCCCGACACGGCCGCTCAGGCACAGCGTCTCGCAACCGTTCTGAATGAAGCCGACATCCCGGCCAAGGCATACGGCAAAAGCGACAGCAACCACAGCCGATTGAACAACGATCTCGGCAAGCCCGACGATCCGGCGACGGAGGAATTCTACAAGTTTCTCGACGCGCACGTTGGCGGGCAATAGCAGCCCTTATCTGCCCGTTGAAAAAGTGTGCCACTGCTGGCTTGCCCAGCAGTGAGGTTGATAACCGTTGGAAAAAGACCGGGTGGATAAACCACCCGGCTCATGGATCTCAGCATTTAATCATTTTCAACAGGTTGATATATGTCGAACACCACAGGCACGCCACGGGGCGCTCTATCGGTTCAGGAGTTTCAGCGAGCGCCAAGATTTTTTCGCGAGGGACTTCATCGCGCGAAAAAACTGGTCCCCCGCGGGAACCCGCGTTTCGTTCACGGGTATTTGGCCCAGGTATCACCTTCACGAACCAGCAGCCGCAATAATTTTGGGTGAAGAAACAACTTTTCCCGGCCTGCGGTTTGTTCGTTCAACACGCCGATTTCGACGAGTTGTTTCAGATACCGCGATGCGGCCTGGCGTTCTGCGATCCTGGCTTCCACGAGATTTTGAATGCGGCAGTAGGGGAGTTCAAAAATCAGGTTGATCAATTCGAGACTGTAGACCTTCGGCAGTTTCTCGCGAACATATTCGGCCGTGTGTACCGAAAGCAGCCGAATCGCTTCGATTTTTGCGGTCGTCCACGTCGCCGTCTCTGCCACTCCTTTTAGAACGAAGAGCACCCACTCTTCCCATGCCTGCTCGCGGGTGACATTGAGCAGCAACCGATAATAGTCGGCTTTGTGCTGAATGATATAACGGCTGAGATACAGAATCGGCAGCGTCAGCAGGTTCTCCTGGATGAGGAACAGGCTGTTGAGTACCCGTCCCGTGCGGCCGTTGCCGTCGGTAAAAGGGTGGATCGCTTCAAACTGATAGTGTCCCACGGCCATTCGAATGAGTGGATCGAGGTCGCGGGCTTCGTGGAGGAATTTCTCCCAGTTCGCGAGCAGATTCCGCAGCAGATCTTCACCCACGGGAGGGGTGTAGACGATTTCTCTTTTCCCTCCGCGCTCTCGCTCCAGCGCGGTCCCGGTCGTGCGTCGAATTCGCATCTCGATCCCTTTGATGATGCTGCAAACCTGCTCGGCGGTGCGAGTATTCAACGGACGCCGCGTCAGTGAGCGAAATCCATCGAGCAACGCCTGGCTATAGCGCAACGCTTCCTTGGTCGCCGGGTCGGCATGTTCGTCCCCTTGCCGATACTGAAACAACCGGTCGGAGGTCGTGACGATGTTCTCGATTTCCGAACTTGCCTGCGCTTCGAGAAGCGGGACGGTATTGATCAGCATCCCCTGATTCGGTATCAACCCGGCGGCCTGCTTCAATTCGGCGAGTGCTGCCCGTGCCGGGATGCACTGCTTGAGAATCGCTTTGGTTTCGAGATCGACGGCCGGGGGCAACAGTGGAAGGCCATCATAGGGAGCATCAGGCCGCCACTTAACCCCTTTTTGCATCAATGGTTTTGCTCGTTTTTGCATAGCATGAGCATATGTCGCTCACGGCGACAAGTCAAGACGACGTGTCGCTGTTTTTCAATTTTAGCGACACGTTCTGCCCATGTGTCGTCGCCGACGACATGTCATTCGGATGCCGAATTTGGTAAATCCACCCGCTATCACATCACTCCTTCCCGAGGTTATGCCAACGATAGAATGATCCCGTTTCGGAGCTGCCGGCGATGTCGAGTTTGCCGTCTTCGTCGAGGTCCATGACGATCACCTGCACGGCTCGCGGGTAGGCTTTGAAGGGATGCTTTATCCATTCTCCCTTGAGGTCGCCGGTGTTTTCGAACCAGGCGACTTCACCCATGCCGGGTTGTCCGCCGTCGCAGCCTGAGCCGATGACGTCGAGATCGCCGTCGCCGTCGAGGTCGCCGGTGACCGCTTCGAATCCGAACGTCATTTTGCCGATGTGGTGGCGTTTCCATTCGCCGCCGTTGCCGGGGGTGCCGACGTTTTCATACCAGACGATCTGATGCGAGTTCTTTTCGGTCGTGGCGACGCGCATGCCGGTCGCCATGATCACATCGAGATCGCCGTCGGCGTCCATGTCGACGGGATGGCCATGACAGGGCATCTTCAATTCGCCGTCGATCACGTGCCGGCGGAATTTCTTCACTCCCGCTTCGCCGGTGTTCTCGTACCACAAAGTTTTGTTGCCGTACGTTCCCGTCCCCAGGAGATCGGGTTTGCCGTCGTGATTAAAGTCGGCGACGGCGATCGTGCGCGTATTGGCGATTTCTTTATCGTTGTCGAATTTGTATTGCGTCCATTCCTTGTCGAATCCTTTGGGGCTTGGGTTCTCGAACCATGAGAAACAATCCCCCGTGTACGACGAGGCCGCGACGTCGAGATCTCCGTCGTCATCGAGGTCGACGAGGGCGACGTCGTAGGCCCGCATGAATTCGGTCGAGATCACATGCCGCTTCCAGAGTTTGCCGTCGGCGGGAGTCCCGTCGTTCTCGAACCACAGGAGATGGCCGATCTTGTTCTTGACGATGACGGCGTCGATATGGCCGTCGCCGTTGATGTCTCCCATCGCGTGGCGTTCGAGGTAACCGGGCTCGTTCTCGCAGATGGTATGCACGGTGAAGTTTTCGTTGCCGTCGTTTTCATGCCAGAGGAGCATATCGCTATGCACGCCGGCGCTGGTCATGTCGAGATCGCCGTCGGCATCGATGTCGGTCGCGGTGATCCCATAGACGTACTTGCCGTCTCCCCACATGAGATGCTCGGCGAATTTCAGCGGCCCGCTGGTGATGGTCGCCGACGGCGGTTCTTTGGAACTGAGTTGCGTCGGCGGGAGAGACAAGCCGATGGTCCCCAGGATTCCGGTCCACAACACGACAAGAGAGAAACGCTTTCGATGCGACATGCGAGTGACATCCTTCAGTTGAAGAGAATCATGCGGAGAATGCGCCGGGGAGATATTGTACTCCCGCGAAAGTGAAAGCGTAAACCATCCGGGTGAGATGACACACTAAAGTACGCGCCAGTTACTCAGATTTATCTTTGCACCTATCTGTGATATCTGCGGACCGTTCTTCACCGCGAAGACGCCAAGATCGCGAAGGTCATGATTTCATCGATGGAATTCCTGAATGAATTCGGTTAAGACTGTAGGGTGCGTCGTGACGCACCATTTCAACAGTCATCCTACATCATGAGATGAAAGCCAAGGCCTCCATCATGCCACACCTCCGACTGATCTCCTTACTTTTTCCGTTCGCACTCGCAGTTTTCTCTGCCGATGTTCTCGCCGGCGAAACGAAAACGCCGGCGATCCCCGGGGCGCGCAGCACGTGGAACGGCTACGATCGCTACGACTTCGAAGTCGACGGCAAGCCGGTGCTGGTCGTGGCTCCACAAAAACCGGCGGCGGGATTGCCCTGGATTTGGCGGGGGGAATTCTTCGGGCATCGGCCGGAACCCGATATCGCGCTCCTCGGCCGCGGGTTTCATGTCGTCTACATGGGGATACCCGATATGTTCGGTGCGCCGCAAGCCGTTGCGCATTGGGATGCTCTCCATAAATATCTCACCGAAGAACTCGGCTTCGCGAATAAGCCTGCCCTCATCGGCGTCAGCCGCGGCGGTCTCTACTGCTACAACTGGGCGGCGGCGAACCCCGACAAAGTCGCCTGCATTTACGGCGATGCCCCAGTCTGCGACATCAAAAGCTGGCCGATGGGGAAAGGAACAGGGACCGGCAACTCGGGCGAGATTCCGAAATTGCTGAAGGTCTACGGCGTCGCTACCGAAGAGGAACTGCTCAATGTCGCCGTCAATCCCATCGATCATCTCGAACCGCTCGCGAAGGCGAAGATTCCGCTGCTGCATGTGTATGGCGATGCCGATACCGGCGTCCCGTGGGATGAAAACACGGGGGTCATCGCCGAGCGTTACAATAAGCTCGGCGGCGAGATCACGCTCATCGCCAAGCCGGGGGTCGGACACGTCCACGGCCTCGATGACGCCACCCCGCTCGTCGAGTTCATGGCGAAGCACACTCTGGCGGCGATTGCTGCGGAGTCCGCACCGAAAGCGACGTCCAAATCAACACCCGATACCGATGCCCTCGTTTACTTTTCATTCGACGATCATTCGATCCCCTGGCATCACAACGTCAAGCTGACGCTGGTCGAAGCGACGAAGCATCCGGAAAATCCCGTCGTCCGCAAAGGTCCGAAAGGAACTCCCGATCACGGACATGCGATCCTTTACGGGACCGTACTCCACGACGGTAAGAAATTCCGCATGTGGTACCTCGGCATGTTCGAAACCGAACTCGCGCGCGGGCAGGCTCCCGGATGGTGGCGACCGATGCTCTACGCCGAGAGCGACGACGGCATTCGCTGGATGAAACCCGATCTCGGCCTCGTCGAATTCAACGGCAACACGCAGAACAACATCTGCCTGATCGAATCCGAACCGCATTCGCTCAGCCGCGTCAACGATTTTCTGTCGGTGATCCACGAGCCGCATGATCCCGATCCCGCGAAGCGCTACAAGGCGACATTCATCGCCCACGTTCCGTTCGCCGACGTCAAAGGGGGACGGAGCAAGATCGGCCCCGACGAAAGCCGTTGGGGTGCGTTCATCTGTGCAACGAGTGCTGACGGATTGAGCTGGAAAGTCGTCGGCGATCACCCGATGAACGCCGGAGGCGAGCGGTTCGAGGTCTCCAGCTTGTACAAGTTCGGCGACTTTTACTACGCAGCGGGGCAGCTCATCTCGCCGTGGATGTGGCGGATCGATGGCCGCGACGTCGGGCGGGCGACGCGATTGTATCGCTCGTCGGACTTCGAGAACTGGTCGCGCGCAACGGCGTTCGCGTTTGCGCGGCCGGCGATGCTCGTCGACAAGCCGACGGAAGGACAGCAGGGACACATGGGTTTCGGCCTGTGGAATCGCGGCAACGTCCTCGTCGGTTTGCACGGCCTCTGGCAGGATGGGCCGAACGCGATGGGGACGGCACGCGGGGCGACGATCGACCTCGGCCTGGGTCTCAGCAACGACGGGATTCATTTCCGCGAACCGGTCCCCGATTTCAAAGTGATCCCGCGCGGCAAGCCCGGCGAGTGGGACGACGTCGCCTTGCTGCAAGGTCACGCCTTCGTCAACGTCGGCGACGAGACCTACATCTGGTATTCGCACTGGAACACAATCGAAGAACTCAAAGGCATGGAGATCGGCCTCGCGACGCTCCGCCGCGACGGGTTCGGTTATCTCTCGCGAATGCTCGACGATCAGCACGGCCTCATCGTGACGACGAACATCCCCGCCGAAAAATCGGGATACACATTGAGCTTGAACGTCGAGAACGTGAGCGAAGCGCTTCCGCTGAAAGTCGAACTGCTCGACAAACTCGGCCGCCCGCTCCCGCAATATGCGGGCGACAACGCCGCCGTGGTCACGACGTCAGGGGTGATCGTTGAGGTCGAGTTCCCCGGCGCGGCGACGCCGACACCGGTGGATAAAGAATTCGGCGTGCAGATTCATTTTCCGGCATCGGGTGACGCGCGGTTGTATGCGGTGTATTTGAAGAAGCGGTGAGAGAGCGAGTAATTTTCCACGGGGGGAAACATGTCTGGCAGATATTTCGTTGTGATATTGATTGTTGCCGGTGCATTTTTCGTTTTGAACGTCAACGGTCGCGAGGCTTCGCCGACGTCGGTGATCCTCAATGCGTGGAAAGCACCGCCCTGTACTGATTATGCCAACGAAGAGGGACTGGTTTACGACGCCTATTATCCAACGTATGCGGTCGTCTGTCGCAATCTTCCCGAGGTGATCAACTCCGAAAAGCGAGCGACGGATACCGATTCGACGCTATTTCTGATGGCGGGGCCGCAGTTGACCGATGCGAATCTCCAGGAATCGATTCCCACGTCGGCGCGATTCGCGGCCGAATGCCATGCCGATGCCCGCGGACGCTGGGTCCAATTCACGCCGGGACTCGGCACAAACGAGCATGTCTTCCTTCTGATCGATCAGACGGGTGGCAATGGGTGCGAGGAACGAATTCGTATGTATTCTCAGTCCGCCTCTTATAATCCTCCGCCACCAAGCGAGAACGCCTGTCAAAATCATACGTTTCGCGAATGTTACACGCGCAATTGTGTGAATAAGCCCTGTCTCGCCGACTTGGACAATGATGGATTTCCCGAGTTGCTCGTGATGGAACGCGTCGAACCCGGCAAGTCCGAAGCGACTGCAAAACGTGCGTATCGAGTCATCAAGCATCTTCCCAAAAAAGGACTCCGCGTCATCCGCGAATTGAGTTGGGAAGAATTCGAAGCCATCCCGAATAAGATGCCGTTGTAATATCCGCAGGTATGAGGGCGCGATAATGTTGAAGTTCAAGTTGTGTTTTGCGATGAGCCTGTTCTCGATTGCGGCAATGCGGATAGACGTTCTGTCGGCGCGTGATGCGAAGCCCACCGCATCCCGCCCCAACATCGTCATCCTCTACGCCGATGACTGGCGGCATGATACGTTGGGGTGCGCGGGGAATCCGGTCGTCAAGACGCCTAACCTCGATCGGCTGGCGCACGAAGGGTGCCGCTTTGCTCACAACTGCACGACGACGTCGATCTGCAGCGCCTCTCGGTCTTCGTTCCTTACCGGGCAGTGGATGTCGCGACACAAAAACTTCACGTTCGGCGAGTTCGAGACCCCCTGGGCCGAAACTTTTCCGGGACTGCTGCGAGCCAACGGCTACTGGCTGGGGCATGTCGGCAAGTGGCACACCGGCGCATTTCCCGTGCGGGAGTACGATTTCAGCCGCATCGGCGGCAACGGGCATTACTTCAAGGAAGCCGACGGCTCAATGATTCACATCACGAAAAAGAACGAGCGCGATGCCCTCGAATTCCTGGCGACGCGCCCCAACGGTCAGCCGTTCTGCCTGACGGTGGCGTTCTACGCGACGCACGCCGAGGATCAGAATCCCAAGCAGTATCTCTATCAACCCGAAAGTGCATCGTTATATACCGATGTGACGATCCCGGTCCCTACGACGGCGAACGATGAGCATTTCCATCGACTGCCGCCGTTCATCGGGAACGAAAAGAACGAAGGGCGCAACCGCTATCATTGGCGGTTCGACACCCCGGAGAAATATCAGGAGTACATGAAAGCCTACTATCGGCTTGTGACCGAAGTCGACGCCGCGTGCGGACGGGTGATCGAGGAACTTGAATCGCAACAGCAACTCGACAACACGCTGGTGATCTTCACAACCGACAACGGCTACTTTCACGGAGAGCACGGCCTCGCCGACAAATGGTATCCATACGAGGAGTCGATCCGCGTGCCGCTCATCGTGCGCGATCCGCGTCTCGCCGCCGACAAACGGGGGATGACGAACGACGACCTGGTGCTGAACGTCGATCTGGCCCCGACGATTCTCGCCGCCGCGGGGATCGCCGCCCCGCAGACGATGCAGGGGATCAACTTCGCGCCGCTGTATCTCGCTAAGGAAAAACCGGCGTGGCGCGAGGAGTTTTTCTACGAACACGCCACGATCGACAATGTGGCGTTCATTCCGTCATCGGCAGCGCTGGTCCGCAAGGATGTGAAATACATCTACTGGCCCGACTTCGGTTACGAGGAACTGTTCGACCTCACCCAGGATCCGCACGAAGAACACTCGCTTGCAAAAGACCCCTCGCAAGCCCAGCGTATGCAGGAACTGCGGAAGCGCTTCGCGGAGCTGCGCGAAGCGGTGAAGTGAGCGAGGTGTTGGAATGAGGCCGGGTGGCAGGGCATAAACCGTTTCGGCTTTGCCCCGCACTTGTACGCTCTCTTGACTGAGGGAGGCCAGCTATGAGTCACACTATTGTCTGCGGCGCTGCTTTGCCGACAACTTGCCATCGTGCCTCTATGGTATCCGCCGACAAATCGGCGCCACAATCCCATTCGACAAAGTAGCCGCCATTGACAACCTTCATAAATTCGCCGTGATCTCGCAGGTCTTCAAACGCCTCGTATCCCAGATAGGGACTGACGTCAAAATTGCCAATGCGACCGTCGTCGGCAACGATCGACAGTACCCAATTAGGTTGTGGACGGAGTTCCACAATTCTCATTGGTCGAGTCCTTTAATGGGAAACGGTTTCTTGCCGTCTACAGCCAAGTTCCAGTCGGCCCCAGAGTCTGCACATGACTGGAACCGGGAAACAGGTCGGCCAAGTTGTTGACCAGCCTGGGCGAGAGGTTCTGATCCAAGAGGAGCTTCATTCCACCGTCACCAGCATGTTTCGTTCTCGCTCTGCGGCATAAGCCAGACAGGCTTGGATGTCTTCCGGCATCAGGTACGGGAAATCATTCAGGATTTCGGCGACGGTCATCCCCGCCGCGAGGTAAGAGAGTACATCGTAAACGGTGATACGCATGCCGCGGATGCAAGGGCGACCGCCACGTTTTCCTGGTTCCAGCGTGATTCGCGATCGCCATTGTTCGTTCATCAGAAACCTCCGACGGGTTTTCCTGTTTTTGCATCGATGAGGGGAATGCGCCGTCCTCCGTGGTCAACCGGAGGACGTGCAAACTGGGATTCCAGTAGTTCAAATGTTTTCTTCAGACGATGAAGGTCGTGGCCAGCGTCGCGAGAAATCTCGTGTCGAATGCGTCGAATTTCGTCAATTGTTGGATCATTGGTCATGATCGTTTCCTCCCAGCAATTCCAATGGAGTTGTCAGTATTGGTGTCGGCAACCCCAGCATATCATTAATGCGGTGGATTTGTCCAAATTTGTTGGCGTTCGCCAAATGCCTGCAATTCCACGTCACGAGAAAGTCGCAGCCGTGATGAGAAGCAACCGCGAGATGCAGGGCGTCTCCCGCCGGGTCCAGAGGCATCAGTTTACGGTTGATGTATTCGTCGACGACTTGCAGGACTTCATCGGTAATGGCCAGGGCATCAAGCGAGGTAACCATCGCGATCGCATCAGACTTGCCCGGGAAATTACCACGCTGAAGCTCCTGCAAAACTGCCGCAGATGTGACGACATCCTGTGTTGTGATCGCTTTATCAAACCACTGGCGCGTCCACTCTCTCCTCGCGACATTCATGGCATCGCTACGAACTTCGTAGTAGAAACTTGGAATCGTTGTTTCGATGTAGATGCGGCTCATCTTTATCTATTTCAAGCATGTTAGCGTACTCATGAGACTAAGCTACACATGGTTGTTCCTACAAAATCGCCGCGCCTTTGACGTCGATGCCCTTGAGCACCATCTTCAGTTCTTCGACGTTCGGCGAGACTTCGAACGCGGTCGCGCGGCTGATGAAATCTTTGTCGATGAAGTACTTGAGGCTGTCGTTAAACATCTGCATCCCTTCATCGCGGCCGATGCGCATCGCCGTCGAGAGTTTTTCATCGTGTCCCTGCATGACCAGTTTTCTGACCGTGGGATTGAACGTCATGATCTCGACGATGGGGACGCGCTTCGGAGTATCGACGATCGTCGGCAGCAGTTTCTGCGCGACGATGCCGCGCATGTTGAACACCATGCTGCTGCGGATGGCGCCGTGCATATCCTGCGGGAAGAGGTCGAGAATACGGCCGATGGTACTGGGGGCGGTTGAGGCGTGAATCGTTCCGAACACCAGGTGGCCGGTTTCGGCGGCGTGAATCGCCGTCTCGAATGTTTCGCGGTCGCGCATTTCGCCCACGAGCATGATGTCCGGGTCTTCGCGGACCGCGTGCTTCATGGCGATCTTGAAGTCCTTGACGTCCATGCCGATCTCCCGCTGATTGATCAGCGCCTTGTCGGGGGTGTAGACGAATTCGATGGGGTCTTCGATCGTCAGAATATGGACCCGCGAGCGATGATTGACCCAGTCGAGCATCGAGGCGATCGTGGTGCTCTTGCCGCTACCGGTCACGCCGGCGAGCAGCACCATCCCTTGATCGAACTTGCAAAGTTCTTCGATCACGGGGGGGAGGTTCAGCCCTTCGAAGTTGGGAATCGAGCGTTCGACTTTACGGGAAACCATGCCGGGGTTCCCCAACTGCGTGAGCAGATTGACGCGGAACCGCCAGCTTTCCCCTTCGTATTCGACGACGTGGGCGAAGTCGGCCCCCCCTTCGTCGTAGAAGATTTTCGTATTGCGCTCATCCATCATGGGAAGCAGCAATTCATCCATCTTTTTTCGGTCGATGACGTCCATCTGCAATTCGCGCAGCGTCCCGCGCACGCGCAAGATGGGCGGCTTCCCGACCTGCATGTGCAAATCGGAACCGTTGAATTTGATCAACTGGCGGAAAATCTTATTGACTTCCAGTTCGGGTTTGTCGCCGGATTTCACGTTCGGAGCTGCGGTCCCTGTTGACATATTTCAAGTTCCTGAATTCATCGAGTGCAAAACGACGCTCGTCGGCGTAAAGAGAACGCCCTATTATCGCCTGCGAGTGGTCCGCAGATCAATACAATTTGCGATAAAAGCGAGTCCACAAAGTGAAACGCTGAGAGAAATGCGAAGATTTTGATCCGCAGATTGACGCAGATTCAGAGAAGAATTTCATAGCCGCAAGAAACGCTTAGGATTCATAATAGATTCACCTCTTGGAGAAAAAGACTTCTTCTACTCCCCGGCAGGCCGTTGGAAAAAGACCGGGTGGATAAACCACCCGGCTCATGTATCTCAGCATTTGCTTATTTTTCAACGGGCTGCTTTCGCCCGATCGCCCCATCTCGCGATCGCAATATCCTTGTTCTTTCGGCTCATTCTACGGTATTCTAATGGGCGTTCTGAATCGCAGACCGGGACATGCACCAGGGGAAAGCCATGCGTAATCTGACGATCGGGTTGGCGCAGACGAGGCAGACCGACAACTTCGAGACCAATGCCCGAACGATCTTTCGCTTCCTCGACGAGGGAGCGCAGCGGGGGGTGCAGATCCTCTGCTTTCCCGAAACGCAGACCGTCGGCTATCGAGCCGATATTGCAACGGCGGATGCCCCCGTCCCGGTCGAAAAGCTGCACGAACTGCACGAGCGGGTGGCTCGGCGCTGCGGAGAACTCGGCATGGCGTGCATCCTGGGGACCGAGACGCCGTTGCCTGGCGATCCGCAACGGGGCAAGCCCTACAATTCCGCGCTAGTTTTTTCCGAAACGGGCCGCGTGCTGGGAGTGCATCACAAAACGCGATTGACCCCCCTTGATGCGGTCGCGTACACGCCGGGTGAGACGTTTGAGACGTTCGACCTGTTCGGCGTGAAGGTGGGCGTGGTGATTTGCTTCGAAGGGTTTCGCTTTGCGGAGACTACGAGAGAGTGTGTACGGCAGGGTGCGCAAATCGTGTTTCATCCGCAGAACAACACGACGCGACCCAACGACTGGAAAGTCCCCATTCATCACGCGATGATCGTCACCCGCGCCGCCGAGAACACGATCTGGTTCGCCTCGTGCAATGCCTGTCTCGATCATCAGAATTCCCGTTCGCTGATCGTCGCGCCGGACGGCGTCATTCACGCACAATCCGAATTGAAGCGCGAAGAACTGGTGGTCGCACTAATCGACGTCGATCGCGCGACGCAGGCGATGTTTCGCTTTGATATGGAAGCGTGTGCGGAAATGTTGTTCGCCGACACCGTCGCCCGTCACGAGTATGCGTCGATCCTTCCCGGCGTGAAATAGCGGGTTGAAGGCGAATTCACACTGGCGGACAAGCCGCCAGTGCCACCCATTTTCCAGTGTAGATTCATGCCCCGGTGCGCGTTGTAGCGGCTGTGACGAACGTGCGTCTCGGGAAAATCTTGTGCGCTGGCGAGAGTCTGCCGATCCTGCATGAGATTGCCATCCTGCGACTTGTGCAGCAACGCGGAGGGCATTTCCGTCGGCGGGATTTCTTGCGGCATGCTTTCCCCGCGTCGTTCCGCCGAAAATGACGATATCACCTTCGACGCGAACACCACAGCCCCCCCCGCATTCACCTGCGTTCCTGCCGATTTTCTTCAGCGCTTATCTGATTACCCAAGGGTTACATTCCGTCGGCGAACGTTCTGCGGTCCCATGTTGACTTCACCCAGACAATGACCAGTTCACGTAACCAGCTACGGTTACAGGAGGATTCTGATGAAACGGAAACTGATCGCCTTATCGCTCGTCTCGTGTGCATTTCTGATGATGTCGTCCGGATCGGACGCCGCTCTGTTCAACTTCAACGGCCGTTTTTCGGATTCGTTTCAGCGCATGAAATGCAAGTCGCGCGATTTCTGGAACCGCATGCGAAACCAGGACTGCTGCGACAACGACAATGAATCGACGGAAGAAATGACGACCGAAGGGGAGCCGACTCCCGCTCCGATACCGGCGGAAGAGGGGACCGAAGCCCCCGTCCCCACGGAAGCCGCTCCCCCGTCTGAAGAAGCACCCGCAGAACCAGCGGCCGAAGCGCCACCCGAACCCAATGCGTGAGCAACTCGGCACACGCGAAGATATATTTTACCGACCCCGGATGGAGTTTCCCCACGGTTCTCCATCCGGGGTCGTTTCGTGCGCGGAGGAACCTGCGGCGACGCAATTTTTCAGCGGCGCGCAACCGGTCCCCCTTAATATAGACGGGGACATTGGCAATCCTTTGGTCCCCATTTTTTGAAAAGTCTACTCGAAATCCAGCGGGTCGCCGTGTAAGAATTACATTTGCGGCGAAACGCTTTCATGGATTGAAGATCAATCTCACTCGCACGATTCCCACATAACATATTTACGCACAAAGACTTGCACCAGAGTTGCCGCTTCGGATTCCACGATTCAAGATTGTTGGACCGAGACTTGCAATGATTCAAAAGATCCAACGATAGGGAAGGCTTCCTGTCGCGGAGCAATCGAAACCATCTCTTTGGTGATGACGGCGAAACATCGTCCTGGTGCTGAGCCGTAGGTAAGGATGCCGCGGATGAACATGGATGTTTGGAGATTTCGTACCCGGGCCTTGACGCCAATCACTGTGCTCGTCGTCGCCGTCGCCTCCGTCCTTCCCGCGGAAGCCGCGACTCACCGCTCGCGAAACTTTATCGTTCACGCATCGAGCGCTGAAATTGCCCAACAGGTCGCCGACGCCGCCGAAGTCTATCGGCGTGAACTCTCGCTCGAATGGCTGGGACGGGAGTTCAAACCCTGGAGTCAACCTTGCCCGATCACCGTTCGCGTCGGCTCGATGGGGGCCGGCGGATCGACCACCTTTACCTTCGACCGGGGCGAAGTCTTCAACTGGAACATGCGGATTCAAGGCTCTCTCGAACGGATTCTCGATTCGGTTTTGCCTCACGAAATCAGCCATACGATCTTCGCGACTCACTTCCGCCGACCGCTCCCGCGCTGGGCCGACGAAGGGGCGGCGACGCTGGTCGAACACGAGTCGGAACGCCGACGCCAAAGTCTGCTCGCCCAGCAGTTGCTCAACGACGAAACGCGGATTCCCCTCCAGACTCTGCTCGGCATCAAGGAATATCCCCAGGAGATGCAGAAAGTCCTGATGCTGTACGCCGAGGGGTACACGCTCTCGAATTTTCTCGTTCAGCGCGGCGGGAAACGTCGTTTCATCACATTCCTCGCCGATGCTCATGAATCGTCCTGGGACCGTGCACTCCAGCGGCATTACGACTACAAAACGATCGCATCGCTTGAAAACGAGTGGCACTCGTGGATCCTCGCCGGCGAACCGGCGACTGAACAGGCAGTTGTTGTCCGTTCGCAAAATCCTGACGAAACTGCCAATGAGATCGCGACCTCGAAAGGAAAGAACGCCAGGAAGCCGGACGTGCAACTCGCCACGTCAGCCACACCTCGCGACCGCACGGGGCTGGTGCATCCCGTCCTGACCCGCGCGGAGGTCAAACCCGCCAGGACAACGGCTCGCCCCCGATCGCAACCAACGACGTCGAGTTCGGCGAAGCTCTCGCGCGACCGGCTGACGACGCGATTCCCGGAATCGGAATGAACTGGTTGAAGCGGAAGATCGCGCTGATGCATTCACGGGGCGCGTTTCAGAACGATGAGATTGTACTCCTGAGTGGACTCGAAAACCATCGGTCGAGCACTGCCGGAGCCCATGCAAAGCCTCAGCACATCGCCATTGACTTCGTAAATGCCCGGCGTGGCAATTGTGTTGCCCGTTCGCGCATTGGGAACCGAGTCAATCGATTTCGGACTCGTGGAGTTGTTGAGAGAATACTTCGATT
>JBJXGP010000320.1:0-13162 GCA_046160425.1 Planctomycetaceae bacterium | reverse complement strand
TGCAGCAGATCGCTCCAGGTCGCCGGCGATTGATTCAGAGATTGCAATGCGCACCAGACCCCGCGTTCGAGCGCTTTGAGTCCGCGCGCGGTCGAGAAGACTTTTTTCGAATCGGCGATTTGAATTTCAGCGGGATTTCTCGTGACCTCAGTCGTGACGACCGGCGAGAACGTCGACCAGAAATCGGCATCGTGCGGATTTCCCGGCACGCGCCACACCGAAAGCGAAACGACGAGCGGGCCGAGATTGGGTCCGTAGCCGGCCTCATCCATTCCAATGACGTAACCCATGAACGCTTTCACTCAAATCGCAGAAAACCGTAATTCATCGCCGAGCGGGGCTGCGCCGATTTTTTGATCTCCGGCCAGAATTCCATGCCATACGCGGGCATCGTGCGGACGACTCTCAAATTCCAGACCTGACCGGACAGCGGCGGAGTCGGCGTCAACTCGCTCCACGGGATCGCACATTCGATGCGCCAGCGACCATCATCTCGTTCGGCGGCGACGTACCATGTCGGATCCCACATACGGTCGCCGGCACACGCCTCCGCCGTCCAGCCTCGCTGATCGACGTGCAATTCGTATGCGGTGGCGAAGTCGCGGTCGATGTCGAGGTAGAACGAGAGGCGATCATACTCGTGCAGGTTGGTGTCTCGCAATCGTCCCGGATACAGCGGAGGATCGTCGGGCAGTTCGGGCCGGCAGCGAACGTTCGCCGCCAGATACAAATACTCCTGATCGTAAGCCAGGAAGACGAGAGTCTCGTCCCCCGTTTGCTGATTTTGCTGTTCGAGGGGTTGTAGCGTCTCATCGTTGGCTTCGGCCAAATAGACTTCGCGGGCGGTCTGCCAGCATTCGTCCGCCAACCGTCCGTCGAGTTCCGGCCGGGTAGCGAGCTGTGAACAGGAATAGACCGCTTTGGGAGGGAGGCTGCTCGGCTGAACCAGCCAGATTTCACCCGCCGCCGCCACGCCATCCAGATCGAGGTCGGCCTCGATGCGCGTGCCATCCAGCGGATCGAGCGCCGAACGATGGCGTTGCCGGCGATAGAGCACGTCGGCCATACCGGCTTGACCATGCTCGCGCATCAGTGCGGCGAGCGAAAATTGCACATCGGTTGAGCGATACAATTCCGGATGAACCCGATGCATGAGATGGGCCAGCTTGACCGCTTGCATCTGCCAGTTCTGCACGGTGGAGGTGCGCCATTCGTCCCGCGAACCGATTTTCAGCGTTCCCATCTGCTCGTCGATCATTTCTCCCGTCACGCGCGGCGCGTCATCCCCGGCTGTGGGATCGGTTGGCGGAACGAGTTCTTCACGTCGGCGGGGACTGACTTTCGACGCCTGATAGGCCCGCTCGATCTGTCCCAGCAATTGATCCGACTCGACGGTGTACTTGACTTGAGTGACCGCCGTCTTGCGGCTGCGCTGCCACGCGGTTTCGGTGCTCGACCAGAATGAAATCAACCATTTCATGGCATCCGCCGCTAACAGGTGATTCGGGTAACGCTGGACGAGTTCCACGTAGGTCGCTTCCACAAGATCCCATTGGTGACGCCGGCCGTATTCGGTTGCCAACTGATCAAGTTGTGCGACGGCGGCTTCTTCGGTCCATTGAGCCATGATCGTGCGGACTTGAGCCAGCGCCTGGGCGGCCTGTCGCGGATCGTCGAACATGCGCTTCGAGATCGCATGGAAGTTTCGCTGCTGTTTCGCCTGCTGCTGTTGCTGCACGAGATTCGCGTCATCGGGATTCGGTATTCTTCGCCGGGCCGATGAACCCGGAGCAAGATCGATTCCCGCGAAGAATCGCCCGCCCGTTTCTCTCGCGCCGGGAGATTCGCTCGAGCGGTAAATGACGCGAAACGATTCGGAATCGGGTTGCGATACAAATCTAATCTGTGGGGACGAGAGCAGGCTTCGCGCCGGCGCCGATGCCAGCCCGAGCGTCTTACCCCAGCGCGGCAGGAGATCTCCCATTTCGAGACGGTCGTGGCCGGTGTTCGGTTCGGGCTCGCGCTGATAAACGTAATCGACGCGCCACGCCGAGAGTCCCGTCACTTCCTGCTGATCGATCAGATAAGTCGGATCGGCCGCATGTGGCACGGCTCGCAACAACGCTTCGTGCAGCACGCGCGTTCCCGCCGAAGCGTCGGTCGGTTGCGAGATCACGACGATGTTCGGCCGCCAGGTGCGGATCGACCCGACCAGCGACTGCATCAGCACCTGATCGAGCTTTCCTTCGGTGTGAATGTTCCACGCTTCCGCAAGATGGGTTCTCTTCCGTTCGAGATCGGGAGCATCGACGGGAAACTGCCAACCGAGTTCGCTGCCGTTCCCTCCCGCTGTGATGACCGCCTGCTGCAAGCGATGTTCCAGCGTATCGCCGGAGGGGGCTTGCGGATCGTAATCGCGGCGGATCGGCAGGACTGATACGCTGCGGTATCCGAGTTCGCCGGAGAATTTCGCAATGAGCGACAATGAAATTTCATCTTGTTTTCCGCCGAACTGCATGATCGCCGCGCGTCGATCTCCGCCTCGGACCGCCGTCCAGGTCTGGCCGCCATCCTGCGTTCGCAGGACCGTGCCCAATGCTCCGGCAGCGTAACCATGTTCGGCATCCGAGAAGGCCAGCGACGAAATGGGGACCGTTTGCTTCGTGAATTGCCGTTCCCATGTCTGACCGGCATCAGGTGAGTGCCAGATCGCGCTTCCCGGCGAGCCGGCGATCCAGAGATGTTTGTCGCGGCCGGCCACCGCGCGGAAATTCATGTTCTCGATCGCTTCGTCGGGGAGTTGTGCGGGGGGTTCTCTCCAGACGACCCCGCCATCATCGGTATACAATACCAGCCCGCCGTCGCCGACCATCCAGCCGGTCTCATCGGCAAGCAACTGAGCCGCGCGGACACCGCGCAGTCCGAATCGGCCCAACTGCGGTTGCATCAAACGCCCTTCACCGACGAGGGCCACCTGTCCGCGCAAACCGGCGACGACGCCGGCATCGGGATTCAAAAAGTCGGCGGTCTGCCAGCCGCTCGCTTCAGGGCCGGGAGCATCGTGCCACGATTGTCCGCCGTCACTCGTCAATAGCACGCCGGTCGGGTGTTCGGCGTTCGATTTGCCGACGGCGATCCCTTGCTGCATCGTGAAAAAGCGGATCGACGTAATCAGCGGTAGCGAACCCTGAGAGATCTCGTGCCACGATTCCCCGCCATCTTGCGTGAAGAAAATGACTCCGATGCCGAGTTGCGTATGCGGTTCGATGTATCCCCCGGCGACCCAGCCGACGCGATCCGTCAGAAAGTGAACGCTGTGGAGTGCGGCATCCGTCGGACAAGGGATGATCGACCAGGCCTCTCCTGCATCCTGAGAAGACCAGATCGTGCCATGATCGCCGACACACCAGATGCGCTGCTTCCCCAAACATTGCACATCGTGG
Source organism: Planctomycetaceae bacterium (assembly GCA_046160425.1). GTDB lineage: Bacteria > Planctomycetota > Planctomycetia > Planctomycetales > Planctomycetaceae > JAQCEJ01. The sequence continues at coordinate 9,719 of JBJXGP010000320.1, read as the reverse complement.
AATTGCACGTCATCCTGCCACGAGGCGACAAGCGCAGGCCTGTCGAAGTGACTGGCGAGTTTGGTCAAACGGCTTTCACCATCTTCGGCAATGAGAGAGAGATTCAACAGCCCCAGCAAGATCGACAGCAGACCCACAAGCCGGATCCCGATCGACCACTTTCGGAGCAATTGCGAACGAATCGCATGTGAATGGTGTTCGAACATCAAACTCCCTTTCGATGTCGACGGCGACAAGACTCGAACCGAAATCATTGCAGGCCAATTCCCACGCGAAATCGATCCCTCGATGTCGATTATTGACGGGGTGGAATTGTATCCGATTTAGAAATATGCGGGGAGACCGATCTGATAGCGATAATCTCGTCGTTTTCGCTGCTGCGAAATGTCCCGCTGTTGCTACAATGCGGCCGTCGAAGATCGACGATCGATCCGTGCATTTCATTTGCGGCGTCTGGAGAAGGAGAATCGAGCATGGCGACGATTCGCATCGGGAACGGTGCCGGGTTCTGGGGAGATCATCCCGATGCCCCGTTGCAGCTCGCCGAAAAAGGGGAACTCGACTTTCTCACGCTCGAATATCTCGCCGAACTGACGATGTCGATCCTCGCCCAGCAGAAACTGCGAGACCCCAATGCCGGCTACGTCACCGATTTCCCCGAAGTCGTCGCGCGGCTGGCCCCTTACCTCGATACGGATAATCCCTTCAAAATTGTGACCAATGCCGGAGGGATCAACCCCAGGCGCTGCGCGGCGGTTGTGGGGCAAATTCTCGCCGGTTGCGGTTTGCCCGATCTCTCGATCGCGGCGGTGACAGGCGATGATCTGTTTCTCCAATGGGATGCGTTGCTCGCCGCCGGGGAGACATTTCCGCACTTCGATACCGGGCAACCGCTCACTCCTCTGCAACATCGCGTCACCAGTGCGAACGCCTACCTCGGTGCCGCCGGAATCGTCTCGGCACTCCACCTCGGGGCGGATATCATCATCACCGGCCGCGTCGCCGATGCCTCGCTGACGGTCGGGCCTGCTATCCATACCTTCGACTGGAAATGGGACGACTGGGAGCGACTCGCGGCGGCGACGGTCGCCGGCCACCTCATCGAATGCGGCGCGCAAATGACCGGCGGAATGTACTCGGACTGGACGCCGTCGATCTCGCTGGGAGACATCGGCTACCCTATCGCCGAGATTTCGGAGGACGGTTCGGTCGTGATGACCAAACCGAAAGGGACCGGCGGCGCGGTGACCGTCGGGACCGTCTCCGAGCAACTCGTCTACGAAATCGGCGATCCCGAACATTATCTGACCCCCGACGTCGATACCGATTTCAGTCACGTCACACTCGAGCAGATCGGCCTCGATCGCGTCGCCGTTCGCGATGCCCGCGGTCGTCCTGCGCCGGAGACGTTCAAGGTTTCGATCTCGTATCAGGATGGATTTCTCGGTTCGGGAACGATCGTCATCACAGGTCCGCAAGCAATCGTCAAGGCCGAAGCCGCCGCCGAAGCAATCAAGCAGCGATTGAAATCGGCGGGAGTTTTTCCGCAGCGGATGAACTTCGAACGATTAGGGGCCGGTGACGTACTCCCCGGAATGGTCGCACGTCCGGTGGATGTTCCCGAAATCGTCTTACGATTGAGCGTCTACGATCCATCGCGTGCCGTCGTCGATCGCAGTTTGCGGGAACTCGTGCCGCTCGTGACGTCGGGGCCGCCAGGAGTGACCGGTTACGCCGGCGGACGCGCGAAAGCTCATAGCGTGCTGTCGTACTGGCCGAGCACCATTGCGAGAACGCGTCTCGCGCCGGTCGTCGAAGTGCAATCGGCCCACGAATGGAGTGCGGGAGAGATATGATGAAACTCCGCGAATTAGCACACGCCCGCTCTGGCGACAAAGGGAATCATGCCAACATCGGCGTCATCGCCCGCGAAGCGTCGGCGTATGCGCAACTCTGCCGCGTGCTGACCGAAGAGCGGGTCGCCGAGTTTTTTGCGCCGCTCGGAGCGCGCGAGGTCAAGCGATATTTGTTACCGGGGATCCACGCGATGAACTTCATGCTGTACGATGTCCTCGGGGGGGGGGCCTGCAAGTCGCTCCGCCTCGACAGCCAGGGGAAGACGCTGGCATTGGCGATTTTGGAGATGGAGATACCCGGGCCGGAGAATGACGAAGGCCTAAGCACGAATGACTAAAGAAATCCCAATGACGAATCCCCGAAATGGTGTTCCGTCTCGTCAGCGATTCGACAAGGGGACATTCGCCATGATGACATTCGGGCATTCGGATTTCGTCATTCGTTAGTCATTAGGATTTAGACATTCGTCATTCCCTAACTGAAAGACATGGAGAATGGGGCGGCGGAGCATGACTGATAAATTCATCAAACAGAGTTTCGAAAACGGCGTTGCCACGATCACACTGGCGCGAGCGGATAAGCGGAATGCCTTGACGCAGGAACTGTTGCACGAGTTGCATGACTCGATTCATACCTTGAACGCGCGACCCGACCTGCGATTGCTGACGCTCACCGCCGAGGGGACGGTGTTTTGCGCGGGGATGGATTTATCGCAAATGCTGAGCCGAGCCGATCGGCCCGATGCGCACGAACTCTGGCAGCGCGATACGGAAATCTATCGAGACGTCGTCTGGGAGTTATTCAGCTCTCCAGTCCCGACGCTGGCCGTCCTGCCGGGACCGGCACTCGCGGGGGGACTGGGACTGGTCTTGGCCTGCGATCTGGTGTTGGCATCGGAGACCGCCTGGTTCTCGCTTCCGGAACCGCAGCGCGGGATCACCGCCGCCGTCGTCGCTCCGCTCTTGCTGCATCGACTCGGTGCGCGCTGGAGCGATTTTCTGCTGCTGTCGGGGCAATCGATCACCGCCTTAGAGGGAGAGCGCATCGGCATCTGTCATCGCATCGTCCCTGAAAGCGAACTTCAAACGACGGCGATCGAGTGGCAACAATCAATCCTCAAGGGAGGCCCCAGTGCTCTCCGCCAGACAAAAACTCTCCTGCATGACATGACCCGCGAGCAACTCTGGCATCAACTGGGCCTGGGGATGAAAGTCTCCGCCGCCGCGAGAGAGACCGAGGAAGCCAAGGAAGGACTCTCGGCCTTCCGCGAAAAACGCCCGCCGAGTTGGCTGACGTAACGGCGATTCGCAGCAGGATTGATTGTAGCCAACGCCTGCGACCTCGATCCGGCCTCGCAGAGGCCAGCTACAAAGGCAGGCCGCAAAAATCCCCCGGAATCTGTGATTGTCAGAATCCCGAAAATTCGATAAATCACTACAGACCGTATGATAGAGCGTGGAAGGATCGTCCATTTAATGGATGGGCCTTGAATGAATTCTCCACCGAACCGGGCAGGTTAACAACTACAAGTCATTCTGCCACAATTGGTTCCGGTGTTTGTCATGGAGGACAGATCAATGAAACACTTCAACCCCGATCGTATATTCTTTCCATCTTCGCTGTTGGTACTCCTCCTCGTGACTGGCTGTCAGGGGACCGGTTACCATGCCACCAAGGGGACGGCGATCGGGACCGGACTCGGCACCATCGCCGGGGCCATCATCGGACATCAAAGCGGTAATGGCGTCGGGGGAGCGATCCTCGGTGCCGCCACCGGGGCCGTCGCCGGTAACATGATCGGCGACGTCGAAGATGCCGAGGAAGAACGCGACGCTGCGATTGCCCAGGCCGAGTATATGAATTCGGTCGATAAGGGACTGACGAATTACGATCTGATCCGCATGACCCAAAGCGGCATGAGCGACGAAGTGATTATTACAGCGGTCGAAACGCGAGGAGGCCGGTTCCGCCTCGATCCCGATTCGCTGATCTACCTCAAATCGAACGGTGTGAGCGACGGAGTCTTGCTCGCCGTGCAGAAGGCGAGTGCAGGAGTTCCACCCCCCGCGCACACGACGGTGATTCATGCGGCCCCGAGGAGAGAATACGTCGTCGTCCCGCGAGCGACAGTCGGCGTCGTCTACGCCCCGCATCTGCACCGCCGGCATCGCCATCATCATCACTGGTAACCAAATCTGATTCGGGTCGTGAGAGAACAAAAATAGCCGAGGTGAATAAAAATATCACCCCGGCTATCGTTTTTCAAATTTTAATGAAGATCGCGTTACGAACTCGTCAATGCCGCCAGCGATTCTTCCAGGTCCATCTCTCCCATCATTTCGCCGGAGACACCGTTGGGGAACATCGCTTCGACGAAACCCTTGAGCTGCTTGCTGCGGGTGTGGTGCTGGAGTTTCCGTAACGCCTTTGATTCGATCTGGCGGATGCGTTCGCGCGTGACCTTGAAGATGCGGCCTGTCTCTTCGAGCGTGTAGCTGTAGCCGTCGCCTAAGCCGTAACGCAGGCGGATGATTTCGCGTTCGCGGTATGTCAGGCTCTTGAGGACGTGGTCGATCTTGTCACGGAGCATTTCCTGCATCGCCGACTCGGCCGGCGAAACTTCGTGCGAGTCTTCGAGGAAGTCGCCGAAGTTGCTGTCTTCGCTTTCGCCGATCGGCGTATCAAGGCTGATCGGGTGCTTCCACGTCTTCATGATCCGTTCGGTCTCGTCAATCGAAAGCCCCACGGCTTCGGCGAGTTCCTCCATCGACGGGTCGCGGCCTGTCTCCTGACGGATCTGCTCGCTCTTGGCTTTGAGCGTCGAAATGCTCTGGAACATGTGGACCGGGATGCGAATCGTGCGGGCATGATCGGCGACGGCGCGAGTGATCGCCTGGCGAATCCACCACGTGGCGTACGTCGAGAACTTATAGCCTCGGCGGTATTCGTACTTTTCGACGCCGCGCATCAGGCCGGCGTTGCCTTCTTGAATGAGGTCGAGGAAGCTCAGCCCGCGGTTGCGGTATTTCTTGGCGATCGAGACGACGAGCCGCAGGTTGCCGCCGGAGAGTTTCTGCTTGGCGTCGGTCCAGGCGTCAAAACGTTTGGCGATCGTGCGAATGCGGGACCGAAAGTCGTCCGGCTGTTCGAGCGTCATTTCGATCAGCTCTTGCCGTTCTCGCTTGAGCAGATCGAGATCGATGGGGCGACCTTGTCGATTGACGTGCCGGGTGGGTGAGGCGAGATGCCGATCGATGTCGTCGAGACGATGGGCGACCTGCTGCATCCGTTTCATGATGGGCTGCAAGCGCTGCGTGCGGACGCTGAGTTCTTCGCACAACGTCGCCATCTTGCGGCGTCGGCGGAGCATGCGGCCCTTGATCGCGTTTCGCTGCGAGGGGGTGTGCCCGCCATTGCGGACAGCATCGAAGTCGAGCCGATTATGTTCGAGCAACGCCTTGAGCGTTTGCAGGTTGTGGTGCATGCGGCCGAGAATCTGTTCCTTGCGGACGTTCTCGGTGTCCGACGTTCGCAACGTTCGTTCGAAGGGGAGTTCGCCGCGCTGAACTTTTTCGACGATATCGACGGCGACCTTGATGGCGAAGTCCGATTCGAGAATTGCGCGGCGGAACCATTTGCGGGTAATTTCGATCTGCTTGGCGAGGAAAATTTCGCGGCTGCGCGAGAGCAAGGGGATATTGCCCATCTGGCTCAGGTACATGCGAATGGGATCGCGCGACGACAAACCGACTTCGGGTTCGAGCAGGGCTTTGGTGACTTCCGGAGGAATCACCGGAATATCGGGGGGAGGCGATTTGTCGGTGTCCTTATCGATCTCGGCGTCGGCGATCATGTCGTTCATGAGGTCGAGGCTGAGTTCATCGACCCGGCGCACGAGTTCATCGATATCTTCGGGCGCTCCCCCTTCGTCGGGGAGGAAGATATGAATTTCCTGAAACGTCAAGAAACCTTTGTCAATGGCCTTACCGACAAACTTCTCGATGTCCAAATCAGCTGGATTCACGGGCACTCCCTTTCCTTCAATTCCTGTGGATCGCACGTCCGTGTACGAACTGTCCGATTGATGATTCGTCATTGGTGCGATGGGTGAACCGCTGTCGTCACCCCTTGAAATATTTCGTCTCGAATTTATGCCTTCAACAGACCGTTTATTGATGACAAACGCAAGCGTTCAAGCGTTCATAATTTTTCCGATTGTCAAATTTCCAATATCGGCGGTTCCTGATTTCGGGAAATTGAAAGTGAAGTCAACGGTTCCGCGTTGCCAATCGTTCGATGAATTTTGAATATAAGTCCTGCCTGGCGGGTAGATCAAAAATCGGATAGCAGTGATGTCAGGGGCGGGGTCTGCTTTAGCAATTGTCTGCGATTCGTTGTCAGAGACAACTGCTTGCTGATGATCTCCGGCTCGTGTGGATCACTGGCTCGACAATCGTCGTGACGACCGGATTGCCGAATAGGGATCGAGAGAAATTCCCTGTCGGAACGGCGACCTTTGCGAAGTCGTTCCGCCGACGGAGACAGAACCCGAGAATGCGTCAAGCTGGCTCCCTGTGATAGCATCCTACTCTCCGGGAAAACCGACGAATAAAGCAGGCATCAAGCCTCGTGCCTGGTGCAATCATCCTACCAGAAGTGAGGTTGGCATCCACGCAGAAAAAACACTTCTGAAAAAAATATTCTGAAAATTCGTCTCCGGGAGAGTCACGTCGCACGAACGGACTTTTATGTGTGGGGCCTGATCCGCTCTGTGCTTCGGAGTCCTTTGCTTCCGCATAGATCCCCTTTCCGTGTCGATGTCTCATTCTTGGGAATTCTGACGCATCCATCAACCATGTGGATGTTTTGACGCAAATTCCTGAATTTCAGTCCCATTGCCGAAAGTGAACCCCACGACGGAGGCTCGGTCGGATGACCACGCGAACTTGAAATCAGGTCGGTCGGCACACTTCATTCGACTCGAAATCAGCAAATCCATCGGCGTTGAACGACCGGATTCCCAAGTGTCCCACCATTATTCGAGCATCCCCATGATTTCGTCAACAGGTGATTATTTCGGCGTTCGTTGAACTCATGAGCCAGATTGATATACTGAAGGATCGAGATCTTCGAGGGAATCAATGAGCTTGCAGGCATGAGTTCCCCTGTCTTTGGCCAAGGATATCGCGGGTTCCCTGAAACGTGATGACGACGATGATGACTTTTTGCCCCTCATCAACACAATGCACATGGACTCATGAACTTTACGGACGAACCGCGGCGGTATCTTCAATCCCCGCCGAGTGTTAATGTTATCCTGGGAGAAACTCCCGAAATCTAAAACTTTTGGTTTGCGGATAAGTCACTTATGAGTATGGAAGTCCAAAAGACGGCGGCGACCACAGTCAAAGGTCTCAAAGGGGTCATGGCCGCCGACAGCTCCATCTGCGAAGTCGATGGAATTGTCGGCATGTTGCTGTACCGCGGCTATCACATCGACGATCTGGCCCGGAACAGCACCTATGAAGAGGTCGCCTACCTGTTGTTGAATGGGGAGTTACCTCAAAAGCAGGCTCTGAAAGATTTTCAGCAACAACTGATGAAGTATCGCGAGCTGCCCCGGCCGGTCCTCGAATTCCTCAAGACGGTCCCCTCGTCCGCCCCTCCGATGTCGACGTTGCGATCGGCGATTTCGGTGGCAGGCTTATACGACCCCCACGCCGAGGACATCAGCACGCAGGGAGCGTATCAAACATCGATTCGATTGATCGCACTGGTCCCCACCGTGATCGCCGCCATTCAGCGTTTGCGGACCGGACAGGAACCGATCAAAAGCAAACCCGAACTTTCGCTCGCCGCCGATTTCATGTGCATGATGAACGGTCGCATTCCCTCGCAGGATGAAGCGCGGGCAATGGACTTGATTCTGATTCTGCACGCCGAACACAGTTTGAACGCCAGCACGTTCGCCGGTCGCGTGATCATGGCGACGTTGACCGATATTTACTCGGCTGTCACGGGTGCCATCGGCGCACTCAAGGGAAAACTTCACGGGGGTGCGAATACCGAAGTCCTCAAGACATTGCAGGAAGTCGGCACTCTGGAAAACGTCGGACCGTGGGTCGAAGCGACACGCGCCTCCAAAGGGAAATTCATGGGCTTCGGCCACGCCGTCTATCAAACCGAAGACCCCCGTGCCAAGCACCTCAAGGAACTCTCCGGCCGGCTCGGCAAGGAAAAAGGGGAGACCAAATGGTACGACATGTCGATCGAAATGGAACGCCTCATCGTGGATGCCATCGGCAAAAACTGTAACGTCGACTTCTACTCGGCCAGCCTCCAGCATTACATGGGAATTCCCGGCGACCTGTTTACCTGCATCTTCGCGGCGAGCCGAATTTCCGGATGGTGCGCCCATATCCTCGAACAACTCGCCGACAACAAGATCATCCGCCCGAGCGCGAACTACATCGGCTACAAGCAGCGGTCGTATGTGCCGATGGAGAGGCGCTGAGACACTCATCCGGCGGAGTCTTATCATGCCTGCAATTCCAATCATGGCTGACGGATTGCCGCCTCGGTTTATCGAGTTGCTGGGGAGCGACTTAGAAATTCATGCGTGGGATGAACATCCCCTCGACTCCCTTCGCGCACGCATCGAGGCGCTCATCACGTATGGCCATCCGCGCGTCGACGGGCCGCTGCTCGATCGCTTTCCCCGGCTGCGCGTCGTCAGCAATCATGGCGTCGGCGTCGATCACATCGATGTCCCCGCCGCCCAGCAGCGCAACATCCCCGTCGGTAATACTCCCGGCTGCCTCGATCAGGCGACCGCCGACATGACTATGGCGCTTATGCTTGCCGTCGCTCGCAATATCGCCGTCGGCGATCGGTTCGCCCGCAGTCCCGAATTCACGCATTACGATCCTGCGATCTTGATTGGCAAGGAAGTTTCCGGCAGCACGCTCGGCATCGTCGGCCTGGGACGCATCGGCAAACAGGTTGCCCGCCGGGCGCTGAGTTTCGACATGACCGTGCTCTATCACAATCGGCATCGCGATGCGGAGGCGGAAAAAACTCTCGGCGTCAGTTATGTCTCATTCAAGGAACTCCTCGCGCAAAGCGATTTCGTGTCGCTCAACTGCCCGCTCACTCCGGAGACGACCCACTTGATCTCGCACCGGGAATTCGAGTTGATGATGCGCGATGCCATGCTGATCAACATGGCGCGCGGACCGGTGGTCGATACGCAGGCGCTGTACGAAGCACTGGCGAACAAGCGGATCGCCGGAGCCGGACTGGATGTGACCGATCCCGAACCGTTGCCGCGCGATCATCCGCTGTTGAAACTGAGCAACGTGGTGATCGCTCCGCATCTGGGGAGCGCAACCGATCGCACGCGCCGCCGGATGATGGAGATGACGATTGAAAATTTGCGGGCTGGTCTGGATGGTCGGGATTTGCCGTATCGGGTAAGACGGTAAAATCTGAGGCGACTCATGGCCTATGCCATGCGATGTACTCGTCGGCATAGCGGTAGACACTGTGCCGATTATGATTGAGTGTCTCACGACTTCGTCATCGTTTTCGCTGGGGCGACAGAAGCCGTTTATTTCCCCGATGCCCTTCCGCCGATGCAGAATCGTGCGAGGTTTCTCCCCGTGCAGAGATGACGCATTCCGTGTGGACATTCTTCAGTTGAGAAGAATATGCCGATAATAGGGTTTGGTCGTCTCGTTCGCGCGGTTATCCGGGTTCAGGCAATTCTTTTTCCTGGCGAACAATTATGAGACGAATATCAATCATCGGTTTCGTATTCGGCCTCTTGATGTTGTGCGGTTTTATCGATGCCTCCCGCGCGA
>JBJXGP010000319.1:0-3529 GCA_046160425.1 Planctomycetaceae bacterium | reverse complement strand
CGTCGATCAGGGATTGCCTGAATTGCTCGCCGATCTGGAGCAGCAGGGGATGCTCGATTCGACGCTCGTCGTCTGGATGACCGACTTCGGCCGCACGCCGCAGATCAACGCCGCCAGCGGCCGCGATCACTGGTCGACCTCCGGCTTCGTGATCATGGCGGGTGCGGGAATCCCGCAAGGAGCCGTGCTGGGAGCCACCGATGATGAAGGAGGAGCACCGACCAGCAATCAATATTTCAGCGACGACGTGGCGGCGACGATCTACGAGAAACTCGGCCTGCCCCTCGACCTGATCCTCCACACCCCCGACGGCCGCCCGATCCGCCTGATCGAAGGCCAGCCGATCCGCGAGTGGGTGTGAGTAGGACGCCGTCAACGCAAAAAACCGAATGGCGAATTCCACGAATGGATTTCTATCTGTGGACCGCAAGGTTAGATTTCCCGGCGGGAATTCCATCATGTCAAAACGCGATCTGGATGAATTCGATGGATACCGGAAATGGCTGGGAATCTCCGAAAAGCGGCGACCACCGACCCATTATGCACTCTTGGGAATCACGCTGGATGAAGACGATGCCGATGTCATTCGCTCCGCCGCAGAGCAGAGACGGGTCTTCATCAAGACCAAGCGCGGCGAAGGGTATGACGATCTCGTCGACGAGATTCTGTACTTGCTGAAAGAAGCGGAATTCACGCTGCTCAAGCCGGACATGCGACGAGATTACGATAGCCGCATGAATCTGGTCAAAAAGCGTCGTCGACGTCGCGGGTTCTTTTTTACTCGTGGCAAAGCAAAGTCTTCGCCAGCATCGCGACGAGGCGGAACGGTTGGCGAAGAGACAGGGTTCGTGGAAGAGTATGCCAAGATCATCGCCATTCTTTGTATTGCATTCTTCGGAATGGCCGCGGCGTCTTTTTTGTTGCCGTGGCACAAACTCCTCAAGTCCAACGATCCAAAACCACAGGTTCAAAATGACGGAAGACCCATTGTTCGTCCCCCTGTTGCTCCAATTCCGCCTCCTGTGAATCCGAAGCCTGCAAATCCAGTTGCCCCTGCTGCAAATCAAAAGCCTGTTGCAGAAGCCTCGAAAACAAAGATCGCTTCCGAAATAACGGCTGACGGGGGGAAGACCATCATGAACAGCATCGGTATGAAGCTGGTTCTGATCCCGGCGGGGGAGTTCATGATGGGATCATCTGACGCCGATCTAGCGAAAGTGGCGCAGCTCGATGCGTTGTTCGAAAAGTCGCGTTACCTGGATGAGCAGCCTTGGCATTCAGTCCGCATCACAATGCCGTTTTATTTGGGACGGACAGAAGTAACGCAGGGTGAGTGGAAGGCCGTAATGGGGACGGAACCTTGGCAGAGACAAAAGTTTGTCCAAACAGGATCCGACTACCCGGCGACGTTTGTGAACTGGAACGATGCGGTTGAATTCTGCAGAAGACTCAGTGGAAAGGAAGGGCATGAATACCGTCTGCCGACAGAAGCTGAATGGGAGTATGCTTGCCGGGCAGGGACGAAGACCTTGTACAGTTTTGGAGACGACGCGGGTGAGTTAAGTAACTACGCCTGGTGCATCGAGATAACACGCGACGGGAACGCAAAGGGAGAGCAATACGCGCACCGTGTGGGGCAGAAAAAGCCAAATCCGTTCGGCCTGTTTGACCTGCATGGGAACGTGTTCGAGTGGTGCCGTGACGTGTATGATGAGAAGGCGTATGGAAGTCGTAGCGGGACGACAGACGATCCGTTTGTAAACGCTGGTCCAGATCGTCGTGTGCTGCGGGGCGGTTCGTGGGACAACGTTCCTCGGTACACGCGCTCGGCCGACCGCTTCGGGTACGCGCCTGTTATTCGGGTCAACGATATTGGTTTCCGTGTATCGAGGACCAAATAACCATCTACACTTTTCCTGTCTTACCCTTTGCCCTTCTTGCCTTTTACCCTGAACCGGCGACCGGCACAGCCGGGCGTTCGCTACGAGTTATTGAGCATAGCCATTGAAGAACTCCCCGTGATGGCAGGTCGATACGGGTCGGACTTCGCGATGATTGTCGTGGGGGTTCAGAAGTATCTGTACTCGCAGAATTCGGCGGTGTGAGGGACCGTAGCCAGGAGATGAGCGAAACATGCCCGATCTTGATCGCACCAAAATTCAAGAAGCCGGTTTTCAACGACCCCACGTAGTCATACTTGGCGCGGGCGCCAGTCTACAGGCATTTCCCGATGGCGATGCAAACTGCCGTAAGATGCCTCTGATGCGGTATATTGTTGATGTCGTTGGTCTCGGTCCAATCCTCGACGACGCGGGAATACATGAGAATCGCGATGACTTCGAAAAACTGTATTCGCATCTGGTATCGAGTGGAAATCATGATGATCTGGTTCACCAGATCGAGCAAATGGTTTTCAATTATTTTGCTGAAATGAAGCTCCCGGAAGAGCCGACTCTCTACGATCATCTCGTATTGTCACTCCGGTCGAAGGATGTTATCGCGACATTCAATTGGGATCCATTTCTTGTTCAGGCAATGGTCAGAAATGGCGACCGAAAGCATTTGCCGGTTAACTTGTTTCTTCACGGCAATACGGCGATCGGCCATTGCACGCGGCATAAGCCAATCGCGGTTGGTCTACGTGATCGCCATTGCCATCGCTGCCGCAAACCGTTTCAGGATTCGCGGCTTCTCTATCCGGTTGAACAGAAAAATTACAACAGCGATCCGTTCATCGCGAAAAACTGGGAGGTGCTGCAACTCGTGTTGAAGGACGCCTTTTTGGTCACCTTTTTTGGTTACAGCGCACCAGACTCCGATGTCGAGGCGAAAGCACTCATGAAGATCGCATGGGGTGAACCCTACACACGCCGCATGGAGCAAATCGAAATCATCAACATCGCTGATGAGTCTCAGCTCTACGAGACCTGGCGCCCGTTCATACACGAAGGGCATTTTCAGGTGACGAAAAGTTTTTTCGATTCGATCATAGGGCGAAGCCCTCGAAGGTCGTGCGAGGCCATGTGGAATAGCTTTGCGGATATCGAATACATCGATATGAATGCCATCCCCAAAAACGCGGGATGGGACGAAGTGCTTCGATTTTACGACGAACTCATCGAGGACGAGAGGAACGCGGCGACTGAACCAGATTGACCTCACAATGAACGTCTACACGACCGTGAAGTTGCTCATGGTTAATAGCCGAGTCCCAATTCCTGATCGAGGGCCGACAACTCCTCCAGCACCTTGAGTCGCTTCTCGTCGATGTTTCGCTTGTAGTCCATCAGATCCTTGAACAGGACGCGACGATGCGTCCCGACCATACGATAAGGGATGACCCCCTTCTCCAGTTGTTCGACCAGAAATGGCCGGGAGACGTTGACCAAGTCGGCGGCCTGTTGCGTCGTCAACTCGGCATGGATTGGAATCAGCGTGACGGCGTTCCCTTTCGCCATTTCGGTGAGAATGTCGATCAGCATCCGCACTGCCGACATGGGCAGGCGGATCGCATCTTCGCGACCTTTAT
>JBJXGP010000318.1:0-3195 GCA_046160425.1 Planctomycetaceae bacterium | reverse complement strand
TATTCAGTAACTTTGAGGTTTTGACGGCGGCTCATTGACTCGGTTCAAAATGATCCGACGCTTTCCGTAGATTATCCGCACCCCACGCCCCTTGATCAAATTTCATCCGACGCCGGTGACATCAAATTCTTAGCTCATCTATATATCTCAGGTAAACATCGTCACGAGATAGTGCCCTCATTTGGCGAATATACCCTGAGCGGCCCCGTCAACGAATCGTTCAAGCCGCTTCCTAAGAGCGTTCTTCGAATTACATACGATCCGGATGGTAAAAAACATTACGGTATCGCAAATCGTAAAGTCGTTCAGTTTGACGAGGGAGCAATATCAACGACGACACTTGAGCTTGGACTCGACGTTCCAAGATTAAGCTGGCCATGTGAAATCACATACGATACGAAGAGAAAACGAGTCATCCTTGGAAGTTCGGGAGGTGGAGGGTATCTCTATGCATATTCACCGGACAAGAATCAGTGGTCTGTCATTTCGAAACGACCGGGTGCGCTCGATGCATTCGTTTATTCACCGACTGACGATTTGATTTACGGCGTCTTGTTCGAACATTTCGAAGAAGGGAATGTCGCGTCGCTTGCAAAAGTCAATTCATTGGGAGCGGTTGTCGATCGTATTCCGCTGGGCTTCCCGCTCGAACCCGGAGGTCTTACGACAGGTCCCGGTGTCTGCACAACTCAAATTACTATCGCCGGAAAATATGTCGTGATTCTGATATCTCCTGGCGGAATCGGAGATCGCGGTGAAATTGATGCTTCATCGATTTATTTGGTTGATCCCGAAAAAAAGAAAGTGTGGCTGACGTATAAGAAAATGGCCGAATAGCAGGGTAGCCCCGGTTGCTCGTCAACCGGGGTCGCACAGCGACAAGGGACGCCGCAACACACGATAGGTTTGGCGCGCTGGCACACGTGAATCAGTATTCGGCGAAGCAGAGCTTCGAAGATGTGCGTTCCCAAGCGGAGCTTGGGAACGAGGACGACGATGACAAAGCACCCTCACCCGGCGAGGCCGCCGACCTCTCCCGGAAGGGGAGAGGTGAAGAAGAAACGCCCCGCTTTGCGTCGCGGCTTATTGGTTTTGCGCTCCCCATCGCCCGATCTCCCCATCACAATCTCACACCAGCGGGGTAGCCCCGGTTGCTTGTCAACCGGGGTCGCGCAGCGACAGGAGGCTGTTATCGAAATCGTCCGGCCTCATAGAGGCCAGCTACAATTTGACACGAATTCCCCTCAAACCAACCCACGGCGTTTCAACTCGGCTAAGACGTGCTGGACGATGTTCGTCACCTGCGTCGTTTCGATCTCCGGCTTGCCGGTGGGGCAGCCGCCGACGGGTTCGTTGGTGAAACCGTGGGCGGAGAGCATGCATTGCAGCGTGCGCGAGAGCGTGGCTATGTCGGTCTTTTGCTCGGGCGAGAGGGGTTGCCGGCCGACGCCCATGCTGAAGCCGCGAAGCTGCACCGCCGCGCGGAAGCCTTCGGGAAATTCGGCGGAGTAAATCATCGTGTCGAACAGCGTGACCAAGTCGTACTGCACCTGTCGCGCTTCATCCAAGCGGCCGGCGAGCGTCAGGTCGTAGAGCTTCCGCGTGATTTCGGGGACCACGCCCGAACTGGCGTTCGTGCCGCCGTCGCAGCCGATCAGCAGCATCGGCATCAACGCCGCGTCCCAGCCGGTGAGGAAGGCGAATTCGGGACGATTCGGCCGGACCGCCTGAATCATGCGGATCATATGCGGGATGTCGCCGGAAGAATCCTTGATCGCGACGATTTTTTCGCATTCTTCCGACAGCCGTCTGACGGTCGGAACATCGATCGGGCTGGCGAACATCGGAATGTTGTACAGCGTGACGTCGATCGGCGTGTTGCGGCCGATCTCTTTGAAATACGTGTAGACCGACGCGGGACTGAGCTTGTAATAAAAAGGAGCAACGATGGCGACCGCCCGAATCCCCAGGCTGTGATAATATTCGCAGGCGGCGATCGTCTCCTTGACGTTGGCTTCAGCGGCCCCGGCGAGAATGGGAACCCGCCCCCGCACCTGATCGGCGATGATCGCGACGATCCGCTTGCGTTCTTCGACGGTGAAGCGGGTGAATTCCCCGGTCGACCCGTTGGGATACAATCCATGCACGCCCCGGGCGATCAACCATTCGACGTACCGCCGGAGTTCGGTTTCGTTGATGTTGCCGTGGGAGTCGTAGGGGACGAGGTTGGGAGTGAAAATGCCTTGCAGGCGCGTCGTGGTGGCCATTGAACTTCCGCAGTCAAAATTTTTCGGTCGTGGCTGATCATCCGATCGACGAACGCGGTGGTGAATCGCTCGTTACGTTTTACCCAGTTCGCCCAACAGGAACAATGGATCGGCAATCGCCGATCGGCAGGCGACTGTACTCTCCAATATCGGCTAAAAGTCAGATCGGAAAGAAAGAAGATTATCCACCGAGGACACTGAGACGCACTGAGAAAGCCGGGGAGAAGACCGAGTCCGCAGATTTCGCAGAAGGGACGCTGATTTGGATGAAGTCGATCTACGAGTTTTGGGTCGGCGCAGGTTACAGGAGGGCAACGTGTGTGCCCCCATGCCCAAGAGACTGGGTCAACTCATCGGTTTTTTAAGATGCCTCTTGTCGCTTCGCGACCTCGGTTGGCTAGCAACCGAGGCTACCCGAATGATCAAATTCCCTCCGCGGGCCAGAAGACGCGGAATTCGGTTTTTTCTGCCGTTGAATCGACTTCGATTCGTCCGCCGTGTTGCATCACGATCCGCCAGGATTTACTCAGTCCGAAGCCAAGTCCCCTCCCTGCTTGCCGGCCGGAGTAAAACGGCTCGAACAGATGCTCGCGCTCAGCCTCACTGAGGATGTGCCCCTGATCGGTGATGCTGAACATGCTCATCGGCTGACTCGCCGCCGCCCGAACGTGAATCGTAGTTCCCGATTGGGAGGCTTCGAGACTGTTTTTCAGCAAACTCGACAGCACGATGCAAAGTTGCGTCCGGTCGGCCCAAAGCGTGAGTTCGGGAGGAATATTCACATCGAGTCGAGTCGACGTCGCGGCGAAATCTCCTGCTAACGCCGATGCGACTTCAGTGACTGCTTCCTTGAGGGAAACGGCCACGGGATGCGGTTGCGGTGGGCGGGCGAAGAGCATCGTATCGCCGATCATGTCGCGGATGCGAT
>JBJXGP010000317.1:0-13257 GCA_046160425.1 Planctomycetaceae bacterium | reverse complement strand
ACGGTTTCCCTGCGTTGAGTCTAGTAGAAGAACGCACGTATATACATGCGCACAAGCTCGGTGATGTTGAAAAGTCGCCCTTGTCAGCTCTGCGGCAGCGGGACGCAGAAAGACAGAAGTGGGCGTTGCATCTTATTACCAGGTCAACTCTTACATGCGTTTTTCTGGTGTCCGGAAGTCATGATTTTGCTAAAAAGGAAGGGTGCTGTTGCAGGAATCGGCAACAGCACCCTTTGTCTGGGCATCCTGGTCGGTTCTGTGCGAACCGAGGCAAAACGTCGTCCGGAACGACGGGATCAAATTCTCTACAACTTGGCAATCTGCGCGATCAAATCGGCCGTGCGGCTGGAGTAACCGAATTCGTTATCGTACCAGCCCATGACCTTGATCATTCGAGTCCCCATGCCGGTCGTCCAGTTCGCATCGAAAATACAACTGTGCGTATTCCCGATGATATCCGACGAGACGATCGGATCGGTGTTATATTGCAGAATTCCCTTGAGCGGGCCTTCCGACGCAGCTTTCATGGCGTCGTTGACGGCTTGGGGGGTGGCATCCTTCTTCAAGTTCACCACAAGATCGGTGATGCTTCCGGCGGCGACGGGGACTCTCAAGCTCAGACCTGTCAATTTACCATTCAACTCAGGGAGGACTTCCCCAACGGCTTTCGCCGCCCCGGTTGACGTGGGGATGATATTGAGCGCGGCGGCTCGAGCTCGCCACGGATCGGAATGCAATTGATCGGAGACGCGTTGATCGTTGGTGTAGGCATGCACCGTCGTCATCAACCCCGTTTCGATTCCAAAGGTCTCATGCAAGACCATCGCCATGGGCGCGAGGCAATTGGTCGTGCAACTCGCGTTGGAGACACAGTGATGTGCCGAGGTCAGCAGGTGATGATTCACGCCGCGAACAACGGTCAGATCGGGTTTGTCCTTCGCAGGAGCGGAGAGAATGACTTTGCGAGCGCCCGCGGCGAGATGGCTATCGTATCCCGGTTTGTCGCCGTTCGATCGACCGGTGAAGAACCCCGTCGATTCCAATGCCACTTCGACCCCCAGTTCTTTCCAGGGGAGTTGGCGAGGGTCTTTTTCAGCGCAGACACGAATCCTCTTTCCGTTGATGACGAGGGTATTTCCGTCGACTTCAATCGAACCCGGAAATTGACCCTGCACGCTGTCGTACTTAAACAGCAAGGCAAGAGCTTTGGGATCACCCAGGTCGTTAATCGCCATCACGTCGAATTCATTGGGGCGCGACATCATCACGCGCAATGAGACCCTGCCAATGCGACCGAAACCGTTAATTCCAACTTTAATGGCTGCCACGGATCATTCTCCTTATTTCGGATTTCTCGCTCTTCACCCGACACCTCACGAACTACAGTCGCCGGGATCCAAGTCGTTGAGTGGTGGATTAAATGACTCGCGTAATCAAGCTCAACCAAAATTCGCGAATCCAATATGGCCGTCAAAATCGAGCTATGTATGGCGTGACATTGTAGTGACGCTGCTGGCACCAGACAACTGAACACGAAATCGGCCCGGATCAGGATTATATCTTATTCCTGGCTATGGACTTGCGCAGCCGCTGATCGGTCTCAGCGTGCAGCTGTGGGTTTATTGAGTCGCCAACCGAATTCATAACCACCGTGAGTTGAATTGCATGATTTTAATGCAATTCCGGTCTGGGCAAGCCTCTCAATTCGGGGTCGAATCGCCGATGCTGAATATCTGATAACAATTTTGTCGATAGAAGTCTCAGGGATGGCCATAGGCCGATTCTTCGACTTTTGACCCAAACGCTACGTGCTTTGAGGGTTATATCGCATCCGGCCGGCTTTGCATGTCGGCAGATACCGGGCCGACATTATTCATCGAGTGTCCAAAAAGGGCCGACATCGTATGGACGACGACATTTTACAGGAGTTCATCGCCAAAAGTTGGGAGAACCTGGCTCGCCTCGAATCCGAAATCGTCACATTGGAAACGGACCCCTCCAACCCGACTCTGCTCACAAGTATTTTTCGAACAATCCACACCATTCAAGGAGCCTGCGGTTTCATCGGCTTGACTCAACTTGGTTACATCGTCCATGCCGTCGAAAATGCACTCGGTCAGATGCGAGATCAGGCGATCGCTGTCTCTCCTATGTCGATTTCACTTGTGCGGGAGGCGATCGATGAGATCAAGTCATTATTGCTAACGCTTGAAGCGACCGGTGAAGAACCTCCCCACTACGATCATTCGCCGCTCATACGCCGATTGAATGAGCTGGCGCAGATTCCCACACGGCAGGCAGTATCAGTGTCCCCTGACGTTACGGTTTCTTCGCCTCCTTCTCTCAATGCGGGATTATTGCAACAGTCGTTCAAGGTGCTCGCACCAAAGTCTGATCGGCTGGCTCGCGACTTTTTCGCGACACGGTTCGCGATGAATCCACACTACAGGCCGCTTTTTACGAATGCCGATTTCGCAGATATACGCCAAAAGCTAATTCAAGTGCTGGTTCTTGTCGTGAAGTCGGCTGACAATCCCGTACCCATCACCAAGATTCTCAGGGAACTCGGACAACGACATGCGGAATACGGTATCACCTCCGATGATTACGCGCCGTTCGGTGAGTCGCTGCTCGCCGCACTGGCAGAAACAACAGGAGGCCGGTGGACCAGCGCGATGAACGCAGCATGGAAAGATGCCATTGCCTTCGTCGCAGAACAGATGATCGCCGGCGCGAATGAACTGCCGGCCCGCTTCCACACAACCATCGAATCGGCCGAGCCGGTTTTCGGCATCAATCACAGGGAACTCAACAGGGCCATAAAGACATGAAAACAATTCTGGTGGTAGACGATTCGAGAGCCGTAAGGCTGATGTCGCGGCGGTTGATGAGTTCGCTCGGTTTCGAAGTGTTGGAAGCGGAAAACGGCGAGGACGCACTGCGCGTCGTTCGCAGTCATCCCGCCATCGATGCCGTGCTGCTCGACTGGAATATGCCGATCATGGACGGTATGCAATTTCTCCAGGCATTGCGGGCTGAGCCGCGGGAGACTCAACCGATCGTCGTCATGTGTACGGCCGAAAATGACATGTCGCACATCCTTCAAGCGATGCAGGCGGGGGCCGACGAATACATCATGAAACCCTTTACTGAAGATATTATTCGGGAAAAATTGCAGGAAACGGGCGTATTGTAAGCCGCGTACAGAACCGTCAATCGACGGTTCTAAGACATACCGGGTGCCGTCGTCAAAGAACGGCTGACCCATCGGAGTCTGCCACACGACCAGATTGCACTTACGCTCAACCGCACCTGCGGAACAGAAAACGCAACGCTATGAATCCTACCGACTACGATTTCCTCACTCAGTATATACATGACGGTTCCGGTCTGGCGTTGGGAGCCGGCAAAGAATATCTGCTAGAAGCTCGGTTGATTCCTTTGGCGCAAAGCTGGGGAATCCACGATCTTCCGGAGTTGGTCCGCACGCTGGGAAATAATCGGGATGCCCGATTATCCGAGGCCGTCATCGAGGCGATGACTTCCAATGAAACGTTGTTTTACCGCGACAAGCATCCATTTGACGAGATGAAGGACACGCTCGTTCCCAACCTCATCAACGCCCGTCAATCGCAACGCCACTTACGAATCTGGAGCGCTGCATGTTCGACCGGACAGGAAGCGTACTCTCTTGCCATGCTGCTGCACGAGAATTTTCCCGATGTCGCGAATGCATGGCGCATCGATATCGTGGGAACGGACCTTTCTCAAAACGCTTTGGCGCAGGCGAAGGATGGCGTCTATTCGCAATTTGAAGTGCAACGCGGGTTGCCGATTCGATACTTGGTCAAATATTTTCAGCAAGTCGGTCGAGGCTGGCAGGTCAAACCCGATATTCGCCAAATGGTCTCGTTTACGCCTTTGAATCTGCTGGAGGATTTTCAAGATCTCGGCCGGTTCGATATCATCTTCTGCCGAAACGTGTTGATCTACTTTAATTCCGGCAACAAGAAGATCATCCTCGATCGGATCGCCGATTGCCTGCATCCGGACGGCTATCTCATTCTGGGGGCGTCTGAAACCGTTCTCGGTATCACCGGCACTATGAAGCGTGACGCCCGCTTTCGCTCGACGATCTACGTCCCGGCAACCGCAGTCATGGTCAAGAGTTAAGGCTTTTGCTCGTCGTATTTTTTCGGACAATTTGCACGCCCGTCGCGTGTTGAGGACCATTGAAACCGATCTGTTCAGAATGATCCCGGTAGACTATATTCCGGCCTCTCGATCGGAGTTGCTTTCCTTTCACACCTCATGTCGATGGACCTCGTATCCTATTCGATGACGGTCTCATTAAACGCTCGCTCCGGAATATTTCCGGATCCATATCCCCTTTATGATGGACGCTGGCAGGCCAATTATTCCGGTGTACCGAAATGCTGAGAGTCGTTTTTTTTGAAGATGACAAGTCGGATCAACTCGCGCCCCTCGCGTTGCTGAGGCCGGTATTCGAGTTGATTTGCGGAGCGTGGTCTTTGCGAGAGCGGCTGATTCGCCAGCTCGAAGTGCGCGAATGGTGCGTCTTTATTCGCGAACACCTGGTCGAAACGTATCGCGAAATTCATCCAGACGTGCGAATTAACGACTTCTCCGGCGACAGTCGCACCCCGATGCTGTTGCTCAATGGCCGCTGGTTGCCGACGCAGTCCGACATCCATCAATTGCGAAACATCTCTGACGATGAAGCGGGGGTCATCGGCGACACGCTGGCGTATCTCACGCTCGACCCCATCGAAGCCTCGGTTCTGTCGCAGGAACACGGCGAAGAACTGCTATGGAGCATGGTCCGTTCCCGCAAGGTCAGGAAAGCTCAAGGGCGAATCATCAATCACCCCTGGGATCTCGTCGACGCCAACGGCGCGCAGCTCCAGTCTGATTTCCGCTGGCGACAGGCCCGCCCCGGACATATGGAGTGGCCGAATCACGTCTCCGTGCTCGGTTCGCCCGAGAAAATCTGGATCGCCCCCTCGGCGCAGGTGGAACCGTATGTCGTCATCGACGTGAGGCAAGGTCCGGTTTCAATCGACGCGGGAGCGATCGTGCAGTCGTTCACTCGCATTGAAGGCCCGTGCCATATCGGCTCGGGATCGCAACTGTTTCGCGCCAATGTGCGAGCCGGAACGACGATCGGCCCCATGTGCCGCGTCGGAGGGGAGGTCGATGCCTCGATTCTGCACGGGTTCGTCAATAAATATCACGACGGTTTCATCGGACACAGCTACATCTGCCCGTGGGTCAATCTTGGTGCCCTCAGCACCAACAGCGATCTGAAGAATGATTACTCCGCCGTTAAGGTGCCGATTTTAGGGCAACTGGTCGAGACCGGCCTCAATAAAGTCGGGTGTTTCATCGGCGACCACACCAAGACCGGGCTGGGGAGCCTGTTCAATACCGGATCATCCGTCGGAGTGATGTGCATGATCCTGCCCGGCGGAGAACTCCTCCCCAAACACATTCCGTCATTCGGACGGATCTGGCACGGCGAACTCGACGACCGGCTGAACTTCCCCGCCGCACTGCACACGGCGGCTATCGCGATGGAGCGGCGTAACCAGGCGCTGACCGATGCTCAGCGTCGATTGCTGCACTACGTCTATCAGCAATCGCAACCCGAACGCGATCTCGCGATGGAACGACAGACAACCAAGCGGGACGTTTCTCACATCTCTAAGCCGACGCCAAACGCGTAACAGCCCGTTGAAAAATGGGTGGCACTGCTGGCTTGCCCAGCAGTGTGGTGGTAGTTCATCAGAAAAACACCGGGTGGATAACCACCCGGCTCATGAAACTCTGCATTTGAGCATTTTTTAACAGGCTGCTACAGCACGCCGAAGGTCTCGTAGGCGGTGATCGCTTTCATGCCATCGCGAATGGCGTCGCGGGTGCGATTCTCGGCATGAACTTTGTCCCAGGCTTTCTGGATCGCAATTGCCTCGATTTCCTGCGGAACCACGACCACACCATCTTCGTCGGCGATGACCAGATCGCCGGAGCAAAACCGCACTCCTGCGATCTCCACGGGGACATCGACGTCGATCACTCGCTGCCGATGAAGGCTGTCGTATACGCACGCGCTGCGGGCGTATACGACGAAGCCCATGTCGCGCATCTTGCTGATATCTCGGACCGCTCCATCGATGATCGCCCCCACGCAACCGCTGTTCTTTGCAGCCGTCGAGAGGAGTTCTCCCCAGATGCCCGAATATTGCGACCCGCTCGCGGCGGCGATCAATACGTCGTCCGGTCGGCAATCATCGACCGCCTTGAGTTCCAATTCATACGGTCGCGGATCTTCATGCGCCATGTTCGCCCACAATGTCGTTCGACAACGGCCGATCAACACGGTCGCCTTCGTCATCGGGCGCAGTTCGATTCGCGGCGATTGATTGCGATAACCCAATCCATCCAGTGCATCGGAAACGACCGCCGAATACAACGTCGATCGCAACTGTTCCAGCGAGAATGGCAATTCCTTGGCAGACATGCGTGTTCCTTCTGTAAGCTCAATGTTGTGAATGTTGTGAGTAGGCAGCGTTTTCACTTTTACTGATGAATCTTGCCGGATGGCATGGTCCTTTCGCAAGGGATGCATCATATCACGGGCGTTCGGGTTTGGGGATCCGTCGGCCATTGCCAGGCCCCGAACCCCGTCGACCTTTTCGCCCGCGTCGTTTCGCGTTTTCCGGTTTCCATCCGCCGGCTCGCGACGATTCGGCAGGAATCGGCTTGCCAATCTGTTCTTTCAACTGAACGATGCGATCCCGCAGTTCGGCGGCTCGCTCGAAATTGAGATCTTCCGCAGCGGCCAGCATCTCCTGTTCGAGTTCCAGCAGATAGTCCGCCGAGACCGATTGCACTTCGTCTCCGAATCCGGCGGCTTTCTGAACGATCTGCCGCGCTCGAATCTCTTCTTCGATCCCCTGGCGAATCGCTTTGCGGATCGTTTCGGGGGTAATCCCGTGTCGCTTATTGTATTCCTGTTGCAGTTGTCGACGCCGATTCGTTTCGTCAATCGCCCTTTGCATGCTTTGGGTGACGGTATCGGCGTACAGAAAGACTTCGGCGTGTACGTTACGAGCCGAGCGACCGATCGTCTGGATCAAGCTCGTCTCGCTCCGCAGGAAACCCTCTTTGTCGGCGTCGAGAATTGCCACAAGAGAGACCTCCGGCAAGTCGAGACCTTCTCGCAGCAGGTTCACGCCGATCAACGCATCGAACTGATGTTCTCGGAGTTCTCGCAAGATCTCGACGCGTTCGAAGGCATCAAGTTCGGAATGCAACCAGCGGCAGCGCACTCCTTCTTCCAGCAGGTAATTCGTCAGATCCTCGGAAAGCCGTTTGGTGAGCGTCGTCACCAGCACCCGCTCCTGTTTTTCGGCGCGCAGGCGAATCTGCTCGATCAGATGCTGAACCTGTCCTCGCGCCGAAACAACGTGAATTTCGGGATCGATCAATCCCGTGGGACGAATCACCTGTTCGACGACTTCACCCTGCGCTTGATCGAGTTCCCAATCTGCCGGTGTCGCCGAGACAAAGACAGTCTGTTTGCGGCGCATGTTCCATTCGTCGAATTTCAGCGGACGGTTATCGATCGCCATCGGCAGGCGGAATCCGTGCTCGACGAGCGTCTTTTTTCGAGAATGGTCGCCCGCATGCATCGCGCGAATCTGCGGAATCGTCGCATGTGACTCATCGACGAACAGCAGGAAATCGTCGGGAAAGAAATCGAGCAGCGTGTGTGGAGGTTCCCCCGGCTTGCGACCGGCCAGCGCGCGGCTGTAATTCTCGATCCCCGGACAAAATCCGGTTTCACGCAAGAGTTCCATATCGTAACGCGTTCGCGCGCTCAATCGCTGGGCTTCGAGCAGTTTCCCCTCGCGGCGAAAGACCTCGAGTTGCAGATCGAGTTCCTGCTGTATTTCGACGAGCGACGATTCGATTCTTTCGGCGGGAAGGACGAAATGTTTCGCCGGATAGATATAGGCTTCCGAGACCGGTTTGACCAGTTCGCCGCTGACGGGATTGATGATCGAGAGTTTTTCGACTTCGTCTCCCCACATTTCGATCCGATACGCGAATTCTTCGTATGCGGGCCAGCATTCGATGACGTCGCCGCGCACTCGAAACCTGGCCCGTGCCAGTTCGAGGTCATTTCGCTCGTATTGAATATCGATCAGTTTGAGCAACAGTTCGTTGCGATCGATCTCGGTGCCAATGAACAGCGGCACCATCATCTCCAGATAATCTTTCGGCGACCCCAATCCGTAGATGCAACTGACGCTGGCGACCACGACCACATCCCTGCGGCTGACCAAGGCGCTCGTCGCCATCAATCGCAGGCGGTCGATCTCTTCATTGATCGACGCATCTTTTTCGATGTAGATGTCGCGCTGGGGGATATACGCCTCGGGCTGATAGTAATCGTAATAACTCACGAAATACGCAACGGCGTTGTGCGGGAAGAATTCCTTAAATTCGCCGTATAATTGGGCGGCGAGCGTTTTGTTGTGCGACAGCACGAGCGTAGGCCGGTTCATTTGCGCGATGACGTTTGCCATCGTGAATGTTTTACCCGAACCGGTCACGCCGAGGAGAACCTGATCCCGCCGCTCGGATTTCAATCCCTCGACGAGCGAGGCGATCGCTGTGGGCTGATCGCCGGCCGGGGCGTATTCGCTGACCAGTTGAAAATCGGACATGTTGGACTCGCGTCAAAACGCGCTCAGCGGGATTTCAAATTCATTTATCTCACACAAAGACACGAAGCCACAAAGAAAGCCAAAGCTAATTCAAAGGATTTCGATTGCCTGAGGTCCACGAGCAGCCCCGAATAATGGCCCTGTTAACAAAATTGACCACCGAACTGTCTTCTTCGTGCCTTTGTGACTTTGTGTGAGACTCGTTTTCACGCCAATGACCCGACCTGCACGCATACAATTTCATCATCCATTATACACTGAAGCGGATGACGATTTCGTCTCCATCCTGCATAACGTATTCCTTCCCCTCGACGTGATGCAGGCCGGCGGCTTTGACTTCTCTTTCAGAACCCAATCGCAACAAGTCCGCGACGGACATGATTTCCGCACGGATGAACCCGCGGGCCAGATCGGTGTGGATCGAGCCGGCGGCTTCCAGCGCATTCGAGCCGCGTCGCAGCAGCCAGGCGTGGACTTCTTTTTCATCGCTGGTGAAGAAGGTGATCAAGTCGGTGATTTCGAAGATCGCCTGGATGAGGCGGGTTTTGCACGAGCCGGTCAATCCCATTGCGGCGGCGAATTCTTCGCGGTCGGCCTCCGGCAATGAGGCGACTTCAAGTTCCAGACCGATGGGACCGGCAACCACGCGGTCACCGATGGCCTGCACTCGCTCCAGCATCGCCGCATCGATTTGCGAATCGGGGGTATTGAGCACGATCAGCCTGGGCTTGCGCGTCAGGAGCTGAAACGACTGGCACGCTTTCTCCTGGATTTCGCTGAATTCATAATCCCGAAGCAGTTTGCCGTCGCTCAACATTGCGACAATCGGTTCGAGCGCATCGAATTCCTTTTGCAGTTCCGCGCGATCGGGGCGGGCGCGGCCGACGTCCTTCTTGAGGCGTTCGTGCCGATTCGACACCACCTGCAAGTCGGCGAGAATGATATCATCCAGAAAGGCGCGCGCGTCAGCCATGGGATCGACGCCGGAGTACACTCCGATCACCTGCACGAGAACCGCCGATTCACGGATGATCCCCAGCTTCTGCGAGTTCCCTTCCTGCTGGCTGCGACTCAAACCGGGAGTATCGAACAACTCGATCTTGGCCGGCGTGATTTTCTTCGGGTTGAATAATTTGACCAGCCCGTCAAAGCGTTCATCGACGACCGTCGCCACGCCGACTTGACCGGTGTGCGCCTTGCTTAAATCCGGAGTCAGTCCGGTCTGGAGCTGAAACAGCGAACTCTTTCCGCCCCCCTGATAACCGACCAATCCAATCTTCATGCCTGATACATCCGCAAATGTGGTGAAAAGTTTTTGTTGACACAGGGAATTCGTCGCTACACCATCGATCGCTTTCTGGTCCTTTCGGGGCATTCAGGCATACATGCTTCCGGTCCCTGTCGGTGGGAAGGCATTGATGATATGGCGGATTTCCGGTTCGCGGCGGTCGTCTTCCCAGAGAATCGAGATGACGTCGAAGCGAGCGGATTGATCCAACGCCCGGTGTCTTTTCAACCACGACAAAGCCGATTTCGTCATGTGCTGTTGCTTTTGGCCGGTCACCGCTTCTTCGGGAATCCCCGCTCTGATGTTTCGGCGAGTCTTGACTTCGACGAAGACGATCGTGTGCTTGTCGCGGGCGATGAGGTCGATTTCACCGAATGCGGTCTCGACCTGCTCGTCGAGGATGCGATAACCGAGACCCTTCAAAAAATTGGCCGCGTATTGCTCCCCTTTGTTTCCCAGGAGCTTACGCAGCCAACGTTTCATCGTCCGATTCCGTTACGAAGGGTTTACTCTTCGACCTTTCGCTCCCGACGTTCGGTCAAGCGTGTGGCCTTGCCGACGCGATCGCGGAGATAGAAGAGCTTGGCACGTCGCACTCGTCCGTGACGCTTCACGACGAGGGTGGCGATTTTGGGGGAATTGACCGGAAACGTCCGCTCCACACCTTCGCTCGCCACGATGCGTCTGACGGTGAAGTTCTCGCGGGTTCCGCTCCCTCGGCGAGCGATGACAATTCCCGAGAAAATCTGGATACGTTCTTTATCGCCTTCGAGAATTCGCGTATGTACGTCAACCGTATCGCCGATCGCGAAGTCGAGCTGATTTCCCCGTAGGCTGGATGCCTCTACAATTTTCAAAAGTTCCGACATGATTTCATTCCTTGACTGAATCGACTGGCGTGATCAACTACTAAATAACTCTAACACAACCTCTGTTCTGCGTGATTTTCTAAAAACATTGTGGCCTTTTCGACAGGCACAACCGGTTGTGTTAAGGTC
Source organism: Planctomycetaceae bacterium (assembly GCA_046160425.1). Lineage (GTDB taxonomy): Bacteria > Planctomycetota > Planctomycetia > Planctomycetales > Planctomycetaceae > JAQCEJ01. The sequence continues at coordinate 2,215 of JBJXGP010000317.1, read as the reverse complement.
TCTAATTCGCTTGAATTTCGTGTTCGCTATCTGTTTGGTTCCGGCCCAACCGGGAGAGATTGTGATCGTAGCAGACTTTGCTGTTTTTTCCAACATTCGATTTCCGCATGGTCGCCGCTGAGTAACACGTCGGGGACGCTCATCCCCCGAAAATCGCGAGGGCGCGTATACTGCGGATACTCGACGAAACCGGCTTGTGAAAATGTATCGTTCTGGTGACTCGCTTCGTCTCCCAAGACTCCGGGGAGCAGCCGAATGATGGAATCGATCATGACCATCGCGGGGATTTCACCTCCGTTGGTGATGAAATCGCCGATCGAAATTTCCATCGGCTTCAATCCGAGGCGAATCCGTTCATCAAATCCTTCATATCTGCCGCACAACATCATCATTCGCGGCCATTGAGCGAGTTCTTTAACCAGGTTCTGATCCAAACGCCGCCCTTGGGGAGTCAACATAACCAGTTCAGCAGGCGGTTCGGTATCGGCTTGCGCCGCTTCCACACAGTCATACACCGCAGGGCAGCCGATCAACATGCCAGGCCCACCACCGAAGGGTTTATCGTCGACTTTTTGTTGTTTCTCCTTCGACCAGAGTCTGAAATCCCATAATCTGACTTGCACCAAATCCCGCTGGATTGCCAGTTTCAACAAGCTTTGTTGCAAGTAGCTGTGAAAAATCTGCGGGAAGAGTGTAACGATATCAAAACGCATCGAACTCAGATGCCAATCACATAGGGGATGGTATTAGATATTTCTAATGATGGGGCTATTCCGTCGTTTCGGCTGCCGTTTCGCCTTCACCTTCAGCGGGAGCAGTTTCCTGAACGGGAAGCGGCTTCGGTTCCAGCATCGGCGGCGGCGACATCGCTACGCCAAACCGGCCGGTCTTCACCTTCTTGATCATCGTGGCAACATTGTGGCTCGGCTGCGCACCGACTGAAATCCAATACTCGATCCGTTCGAGATTCAATTTCACTCTCTCGGACTTATTGTGAACCATCGGGTCATACGTGCCAACTTCTTCGATGGCACGACCTTCACGAGCTTTCTGGCCGTCGATCACGCACACGCGGTAAAACGGACGATGCTTTCGTCCCATTCTTTTCATTCGTATCCGAACTGCCACACGATTCTCCTTACTCACCTTTGACTGAAATCAAAAATGGACCACACCAATCGTACTGCGCCAACTTTTGACGCAATATCTACCAGTCATTCACCGGACGTTACCGACAATTCTAAAGGATTAGCAGGTATTTGTCATTCATCAGGACGAGGACAAACCTCATAAAACCTGAATTTATCCGGACTTTTCCCGTCGCAATCCACAAAAACAACCGCTTCCAGCCTTGGAGGCGCATAACAAAGCTGACTCAACGTCGGTTTTTCTTGCGTTGCTTTGACGCTTCTTTTCGCTTTTTCTTCTTATCTTCGCGCATTTTGATGGGGTCGATCGTCCCCCGTTTGCTGCGTTCCTTCTTCTTGTGAATGTCCGCGTTGGGGTCCATCATACCACCGTCCGAAAGTTCCTTGACGGCTCGCAAGCGGTCGCGCATGCCGAGATTGGCCATTCTCTGCATGACCCCGGCGATGTTGCTGAATTCCTTCAACATCTTATTCACTTCCGCCGGATCGGTCCCGCTACCCCGGGCAATGCGATGACGCCGACTGCGGTCGATAACTTCCGGGTTTTCCCGTTCCTTGGGAGTCATCGAACTGAGAATCGCTTCGATGCGTCCCATATCTCCTTCGGCATCGATGTCGGGATTGGAATCCACAAAAGAGCCTAACCCCGGGATCATCTTCATGATCTCCTTGAGCGGCCCCATTCTTCGCATCTGTCCCATCATCGTCTTGAAGTCGTTCAGGGTGAACTTGCCCGTCTTCAACTTCTCCTGCTGACGAGCCATTTCGTCGGAATCTAATTGCTGTTGTGCCCGCTCCACGAGCGAGACGACGTCACCCATCCCGAGGATGCGTCCCGCCATGCGGTCGGGATGAAACGGCTCCAGACGATCGAGCTGTTCGCCGACGCCGATGTACTTGATCGGCACGCCCGTCACGGCTTTGACGCTCAGTGCTGCACCACCTCGCGTGTCGCCGTCGAGTTTGGTGAGGATCACACCGTCCAGTTCCAGCGCTTCGTTGAATGCTTTCGCGCTGTTGACGGCATCCTGACCGGTCATGGCGTCGCAGACAAAGAGAATTTGATC
>JBJXGP010000316.1:0-8152 GCA_046160425.1 Planctomycetaceae bacterium | reverse complement strand
GCGGAAACCCTTCGCGTCGCGGCTAACCGAAGACAGTTCTCACCAATCACGATTTCAGCGGAATCGTACACATCGCCCACTGGCCGAAGTTTTCTTCGACTTCGATTCGCAGTTCGCTTAATCCTCTCAGACGATCTTTCAGGTCGCTGCGCATGCGTTCGCCGATCCACCAGGCGATTCGCTCCGCCGTCGTGTTCTCGATCGGCAGGAGGATGCAATCCTCCTTGGGAAAAACCCAACGGCGTTCTTCAAATCGCACTTCGACTTCGGTCGCCGTGCTGCTGACGCAAATTCGCGGATGCATCGTCGGCAAGAGCATGCGGTGATCGAGTTCGAGTACGATTTTCTGCAGTGCATCCCGCAGTGTGATAAAATCGAAAACGTAATGATTCTCATCCAGATCCCCGGCGACTTCGACGGCGGTCCGCCAGTTATGCCCGTGCAATCGCTCGCAGATATCGCCGTTGAACGTAATGAAGTGGGCGGCACTGAAGACCAGATGATCCTTGGTGACGCGGACGCGATAAGCGGGGTTGGTCATGCGTGAGAACTCCTGCGTTGAATGTCCCGTTCAATTGTAACGAGATCGGGAAGTTCAAGCACCCGTTCCCGCGCCGCGGCGAACAGAGCACCGGCGATCAGATCGGCCGTCGTCCCGGGATTGCGTCGGTTGCCGTCCTCGCGCAGCCAGCGGTCGAACTCGGTCAACAATGTCCGTCCCTCATCCGTCCTCGATCCACCCGCTTGTAGCACTTGTCTGGCCTTTGTTGATGCCAACTCTGCTGTTTCTTGTCCGCATTTTCGGCCGATGAGGCTGTCGGGGTGGGCTGCCATGATTTTCAGTTGCAGCTCGATAATGCTCGCTTCCCAGTGTTCCGTGAAGGGAGCGGATTCTCGCCAATGTGTCCGCGTCACTTCGAGGATGAGCGGATAACCTTCGGCATATTCACGTGCAATCGAGTCGCGCGAGGCGGCGAGTTGCATCATCTCGAACAGAGTTCCAGGCGGTTCGTTGTGGACATCTCCCGTGGATGCCTCTCCCAATCCCCCCGGCTGAGCGAGGCGAATCGCACGATACACCCATACGGCATCGTCGCGCGTCAATCCTCGCAGAATTGAATGAATTCCCTCGGCAAGAGATTGCGGTGCGGGGACTGCACACAACGGGGCCAACAACAACACGATCCCCAGATTCGTATTGCTGCCGAGCGTCTGACGTGTTTCGCGAACCGCGTTGAAGATCGTTTCGCCGATCCCCCGCGTGTGCGTCCGCGCGAGCAGGGGGGCGACGATCACGGCTGAGCGAACGAAGTCGGCGTATGTCGTATCGGGAAATGAAGCCGACGGATGGACATTCCCCGGCTTCCTCGCCGCCGCTTCCAGCACGCATGCCCGCAGCACGTTCGTTTCCAGGAACGATGTCCATGAGGGGGAAACGTCGTGTTCGTCGATGTGCTGCACCATTAGATAAATCGTCACTTTCCCGAATCAGGCCGAAATCCTGTCGCTCAACTTGACCCTCGTTGCAGAGTGCCGTACAACGATAGTTGATCTCCAAAAACGATTCGATCGTCAGCATAATCGAATACCAACTGACATTTCACTTCAGCCTCACGAGAAATCTTTATGTCCCGCACGATTAACCGCGAAAGTTTGCGCACCGTTCACCTGGTTCCATTATCGGCATTCGACAATCAGAATCGCTTGGACCTCGATCTTCAGGCCCGGCACATCACTCGGCTTGCCGCCGCGGGGATCAACGTCTTCATGCCCGCCGCCGGAACGGGGGAGTTTCATTCGCTCTCCGAGAACGAGATCATCGATCAGGTGAAAGTGACGCGCAAAGCGGCAGGGCCGAATGCGATCATCTTCGCACCGATGGGGGGAGACATCCAGCGCACGATCCAAGTCGCCGAGCGGGCGATGGATGCCGGTGCCGATGGCGTGATGTTCATGCCGCTGACGCATCCGTATTTGTGCGATGAAGGATTTCGCGATTACATTTTTACCGTACTCGATAAAGTCCCTTGTCCCGCGCTATTTTACAAGCGGGGACCGGTCCCCAGCGACGGCATGATCCTGAAACTCGCCGACGATCCCCGCATCATCGGGGTCAAGTACGCGGTGAACGACATGGCCCAGTTCCGCGCGACGGTCATGGCCGACACGCAGCATCGGCTGGAATGGATCTGCGGGACCGCCGAACGCTGGGCACCGTTTTACATGCTCGTCGGAGCAGGGGGGTATACCACCGGAGCGGGGAACTTGTGTCCGCATCTCACGCTCGCCATGCACGCCGCGTTGATGTCGGGCGAATATCAGGAAGGTCTTCGCCTGCAGAAATTGATCATGCCGCTGGAGGATTTCCGGGCGAAAGCGGGGGAGAGCTTTAACATCAGTATGCTCAAGTACGCGATGGACGCCGCCGGCATGAACTTCGGCGAAGTCCGCCCCCCCCAGCGCCGTTTATCGGCGGAAGACAAGCGAGAAGTCGAAACGCTCGCCAAAGTGCTGCTGGAAGCCGAAAACGAAATCGCCCGCGAATGCTCGACGGTGGGGTTGTCGGCGGCGAAGTGAACGCGAAAAATGTTGCCGGGGCGACCGGCAACTGGCGCAATGGAACACGCCCGGTTTTGAAGAGGTTACTCTGGAAGCCGGTCATGCTTTTCTGGCTTCACCTTTGGAACCTTACCCAGTACCCGTTCAAATTTCTTCCGATTGCCGCGCTCGGCGCGCTGGCCGAGAAATTCTTCGGTGACGAGCGCCGAGAGTTTCTCCGCCAATGCCAGCGTGATCAGTTGATTGATCGACACACTTTCCTGCTGTGCCAATTGACGAACCTGCTTGTGAAGCGAGTCGGGTAAGCGAAGACTGATCGTACTCATGGCAACTCTCCTATCTCCTGTAAAAATTCCTGCGCCGTCATCAGGTGGCCAGTCGAGCCGCTACGTTGGTCGGCACCTTGATGTGGGATCGTTGCCGATCCAAACCCGCCGCGCCACCACTCATCGTTGCTTTACAATGAGTTTTAATCGCTTGCAACACAGCAACTGATCGTTACCGATCCTCCAGCGTAAGAAAGACGATAACAACCGGGTAGTACGACTGGGAATGCTTGAATCATGTGAGACCTTGCTTCGATAGTCTGCTCTTCCGTTAGCGGCTTTAGATCCGCATCCAGAACTTCGATCCAATTAAAATCATCATCTATTCGTGGGGGCGAATATTTTTTGACAAGAATTTCATAATTGTGTCCATCGTGAAGATTTGAGTCACCGAACGTGTACTTGGCAAGCTGAGATTCAGAACGGGCCATTTTATCCCGAAGTCGACGGGCGACTTCTACGATCGAATCGATAATTTCGTCATAATAAGTCACTTGAGGCTGCATTCGTGAAAGGCTGTAGAGAAGATCGTTCAAAACGCCGCTCACCCACTCTATCCTCTCTTTTGGTAGGTCTGATCTTTCAAAACGATCGTCTTCTTGCTTTGACGCGGCGTCAATAACCGCTAGAAATTCTTCTAACGTGTCGCGGCAAATCTTAACATGGGCATTCTTAAAGCCCGCAATGATTGCAAGACTAATAAATTTCGGTCCTCAATCAAAGATACCATTTTCAGTCATTTGCCTTCGGTTCCATAATCTTTCGGATCTCACCACTGAGTGACGATTTCCTCGAACAAATATGTTGTCGCGCTTAAGCAACGATGGCCGACCAACAAATCGCCAAATTGTAATTTATCTTCATTAACTACTGCGGTATCGCGGTCAACGAGCGATTCTAACCACCTCGCGCAGGCAGCAGCTTCTGCACCCGCACGAACCGTATCGCGGTAGTGAGTCACTGCTTCAAGATTGCGGCTCGCTTGTGTTCCGTCGGCAATTGCTTGGGATGGAAAATTACGCAGTTCGTGTTCGAATGACATAACAAAGACGGCTACTCGCAGAGCGTCAAAAAGCTCACGGCTCTTTTTGGAAATATCTTCGATTGCGTGTATGATCTCACTTGAAACCTTCGCCGCTTCTGGTGGATGCGCTGACGTGATCAGGCGCAGACTGCCGAGCAACTGAGGCGCCGACGCACCAATTATTTCCAACGCATTATTCAAAAGACCGTGGTCTTGGTCGAGATATTCGCCGATCTGATCCCAATTCAAGTCTGCCAAATCTGCGGGCAACTCGATATCGGCGAAGTTCCATGAATTATCGAGTGATTTCAAACGCGATACGAATTCTTGCCACGACCCATACGCGGCGAAAATCTCAGCGACCTTAATGTCGTTCATATCGAGGATATCACAGAACGATGGCAAACGTGAGCGCCACGCCGCCCAAGCGAAAATCTTTTTGACGATATCTATGTCTGACTTTATTCTGGAGCCAATTGCCGAAATGGCTTCAATAGCCTCCTCAGTAAAGGTCACACTGCAACCATTATCATAATAGTAAATTGGCTTTAGCGAACCAACTCCTTCATTGCGAGGCCCTCCTAACGCAGCCAAATATCCCGAAATATGTTCAGCACCACGGTAGTTTCCAATGAAGTCGAGAACAATAACCTCGTTCTTGGACGGTGAAAGACGTAAGCCTCGACCGAGCTGTTGCATAAAGATTAGCCGCGACTCGGTCGGTCTTAGAAACATTAGCGTCCGAACATCTGGAAAATCGACTCCTTCATTGAAAATGTCTCTCACAAAGACAACTCGAAGCTTCCCTGATCGAAAATTGGCTATCGCTTCTTTTCGATGATTCTTGAGCATTTTCGAATGAATTGAAGATGATGTCACGCCGCGGCTTTGGAAATACTCTGCCATACGATCCGCGTGTTCGACACTTACGCAAAACCCGATCGCTTTCTGCATTCCATTCTCGACATATCGTTGAAAAACCGCTTCATCTCGTTTTTCGATAATGAGCGCCCGATTAAGATCATTCACATCATAACGGAACCCGTTGTGTCGAATTCCTGAATAATCAACATTATCGCGATAGGCTATATATTTAAACGGGGCCAAATATCCGCGTTCGATTGCTGTAGCAGCATCAAGCGAATAAATTATATTGTTGTCGAGAATTGAGACTACGTTTTGCTGATCCGTGCGCAAGGGGGTGGCAGTGAGGCCCAGCGTGAACCGAGGCAAGAAATATGCGAGAAGTGTTCTGTAGCTTTTTGCGGCAGCATGATGGAATTCATCAATTACTACATATTCAAAATCGCTTTTGGAAAAGTACTGGGCTAAATTGTTTTCATTCAGAGAATAAATATTTGCGCAAACAACATCGGAGCAAGCGTCACGCTGGAGTCCGTGGAAGAAACCCACGGTCCGATTTGGCATAACACGTTGAAAAGTCTGCGCCGCCTGATTAAGAACTTCATTGTTATGCACAACGAATAATGCACGTCCGTCAAATTCAGCCATATCAAAAGCAGCCAGGAAAGTTTTCCCGAGTCCCGTCGGCAACACGACGATTCCTCTTTTGCCGCACTCCGCACGACATCGTTTCAGGGCCATTAATGCTTCGGTTTGAACAAGGTGAGGGCGAATGCCAACCGATGCCAGGATCGGGTGAAGACTTTCATCGGCAACTAGCGAACGCCGAATTAGATTAATGCAGTGCTCCGGACGGTTCGAAACGTCGGCCCATGAAAACCTCAAGACGGTCCAACCATCTAAGATTAAGGCATTTTGGCGTTCAAGTTGATCTGAAAACTCATCTTGAGAAATCTGGCCCTCGGCGTGGTAGCGAAACCCGTCGAGTTCGAGTGCCAATTTGATTCGATCACCAATGATTGCAAAGTCGATTTTCCGCCATCGTCCGTCCTGCTCTACCCGATATTGATGATGTACCCGATCGATGGCTTCGGGTGTAATTGCATGAGCTATGACCGACTCAAAAAAGATGCGTTCAGGTTCGTGTGTGATCGTGTGCATCAGTGTTCTCAAACTTGTGGTACGGGATCATCTGCCAAGTGACTCGCCCTTGGGTGCTTCACACATGTTAAAGCGACTTCTCTTCGTCTTGGTTGGCCCGACGCTCTATCGTCTGGGGTGCGGAGCGACAAAACGTTGTTATTGCTCGTTCGATAATACCAAATCCACCTGGCTATTTCATTCAATCCACTCAATCGTCACACCCTCCGTTCGTTCTGCTTCGTACGATCGTGCTGAACTCCATCGCCTGTTGACTGTGATTGTCGTGATGCCGACATCAAGCGGATAACATGCTTCATGTATCACGGCGTCTGGATCACCCCCTAGATGTGAAATCTAATCTATTTTGGTTGTGAAGTCTCTGGGGCGTCCGGGCGGGTGCTATGAGCGGGGCGACGGAAAACCTTATCCGCCGTTATCCGCCGCCGTCTGTCGACTTTATTGGATCATGTGAGAATTTTTCCCGATTCAAATGCTCTAAATCCGAAGGATCGGGAAAACTTAGACGAAAGTTCCCGTTACCATTGTCGACAATTTGGGCTCGGCTCCCAGCGAAATCTCCAAGTGTCTGTATCGAATCAGGAACATTGCACGAGAATCCAACAAAAGCATCACGGCTGCAACATTTCGACCCACCTTGGCAAGATGTAAAGGTCTTGATGCCTGATAATTGATTCATCCAACAAACGAGATCAACAATACCCTTATCGACGTCGATTTTCTGGCCATGAATGTTAGTCGAAACAGATTCGTGCAGTCCCATATGGCTATTCATTCTTCGTTCCTTCTTGTCAAAAACAATTTCTCAGCCGAACTCATTTGTAAAAGACTGTCGCAAGTCGAGTATGGCAGGGCTGTGGCTGCCACAATCACGAATTTTCGGCCTGATTGATTCATCAAGGACGCTAGATCCTCGTCAGGCGAAGCCTGTCCTACAGAACTAACGGCTAATAAGCGGGTACTTCTTCTCTGCTGGCCAATCCTCAAAGCGCCAAAACCTTTGACTAACATCATGATGCCGCGCGGTATCAAGGGAAATTAGATGTACATTCGCGAGATGTTCTTTCCAGCGATTCGTATAGCCGTTCCTCGACCCATTCTCAAGTATCTTAGTTTTCTCGCTCTCAAACGCCGCGTGCAGCTCCTCCTGGAGCCATCGTATATCTTCATCATGATCCACAAAAGCATGCACTCGGCTCATAAAGTGACCGCGATCTGTGTGAGACAATTCCTGAGTTAAATAGAATTCGTTCGAAGGCCTTCCGCATGGCCAGCGCCATTCGCGCTCATGCGTCCAATCTAGTGGTTCGGGAGATCGAGTTGGAGCATAGGCGACATAGCGATACTGTTGGTCAAAAGGAAGGTCATTCGAGCGCAGTTGCCGTTGAGATGGACAATACCCTTTGTCACCGGATGTTAGTACTTTAGACTCGCTAAGCCCATAGATTACAGGAAGGCCACCCGCGACATAGACGTCGTGCTTGTGTACGAGCAGCCCGTATCCGGCCATCGCAGACGAGTTTTGACGTGCGTGGAGATATTCGAGAAAAGCCCAAAGAGGCTGTTCTGAAAAGCAAACCGCTGAATTCGGACCATATATGGTTGGACGCGGTGAATCACCACGGAGAGCAAATCCTGGACGCAGCACACCCTCTATCAGAATGGATCGTAGCACTTCACGGGCGGGTTTTCCTTCAGAATCCCGGGTGAAGTGTATAAGCCAATCGCTCAAATCATGTCGGTTGCGAAGAATTTCAGTGTAGGTAGAACTCATCGAATTGAAACCTCAGCGAAATAACTGCCTTTATCCCACGTAAAACTCATTGACGTTTTGATCATGATGGCGTGCTTTGCCACCCGTCATCCACGCAAGTAAACACGGAATTTTCTGACTTCGGGTATGTTTGAATCAATCCAGTCCCACTCGAGCGCAACATGCACTTTTGCCTCATTACTTTTCTTTGTTCGGGTTGGCACAGTGATATTGAATCGGCGATCTTACGTCATTTCTGGCAATTCCGAAAAATAAAAATGCTGGCGTGAAAGAGATTGTGAAAAAAAAGCCGGAAGGATCTCTCCTTCCGGCTTTTTGAATTCCAATTGTCAAGCAACCCAAATCAGTGGGCCATCGCCAGTCGTTCGGCCTTCTCGGCTCGGCGGCGAATGACGACTTCTTCCTGGATGCTCTTGGGGACTTGCTTGTATCTCGCGAATTCCA
>JBJXGP010000315.1:0-2756 GCA_046160425.1 Planctomycetaceae bacterium | reverse complement strand
CTGTACAACACCAAAGAACTCACACTGATTCCGCTTTTTTGGATCGTCTATCTCGCCGTCGCGGGGGGGTTGTCTTACGAAAACGCGATCTACACCGTTGTGGGCTTCGTCATGCTCACGCTGTTTTCGGCGATGCTGGGAGTTCATTCGGGCTTGAGCTACGACAGCTCTCGAGCCGCCATCGCTAACAGCCTGGGGACGATGTTCTTTCTGTTCATCGGCATCTGCATCTTCATGATCCTGCTCGTCGAAGCGCGGTCGTCGTTTTTCCTGCAACTCCAGAGCTTCCTGATCTTTATTCTCATGGGAAGCATCGGACTCTGGAAATCATTGACTCCGAAAAACCCTTCGTCGGCACTCACGATCGCCGCCGGGCTGTTGCCGTTCCTGACGTTTTACGCGATTACGGAATTCCTGCTGGGTGGTTCGCTGGGGGTCAGCTTGTGGATCGTCATCGCCTACGGATTCACCGCCGTCGCGATGCTCGTCCCGGCGATCAGCGAATTCGACGTGGCGTTAGGCCGCACGACACTCGATAAGGGGTGATGCTTTTCGTCTTGATTGAAGGCGATTACTGGCCTTGCCAGTCGAGGCCCAACATCAGCGCATTGAGGCCGCTGCCGATTCCTAAGAGGGCCACGCGGTCTCCCTTGTGGAGATGCCCGCGTTCGATCCCCAGTGCGGCGGCCATCGGCAAAGCGACGGCTCCGGTGTTGCCGAGAAACTCCACCGTCGGAAAATCGATTTGCGGATCAAGCTCCAGCCGTTCGAAGAGCAGTTTGCGATGCGCCCTGCCCACCTGATGCGTAAACGATTTCGTGACGTCGGAGTTTTGCCAGTTGAGAGCGGCACGGGTCTTTTCCCAGGCAATCGCGGCGAGATCGATTCCCGCATGCAGCAGCGCTTCGGAGTCGGTCTGCATGCGCGGGCGGTCGTCGCCGTGCTTTTCGGCTTCGACTCCCCCTGCGCACAGTTCATGGCTGCTGGTATCGCAGGCAAAATCTCCACCCAGCAAGCGGTTGCCGGTGCGGCTGAGTTTTCGATCGCAGAGCACGATCGCCGCCGAACCCGAACCGATCGTCAGCGAGGCGAAATCGAGCTTGAACTGCGGGCGCGTGAGACGGGCATTGCCGAGAACGCCGGCGATGGTCCCTTCGACGAGTCCGCGGCCATCTTCGGTCCCGACGATGATCCCCGCGCGAATGCGACCGAGTTCGATCATGTCTGCAACGTGTACGATGCCATTGAGCAGTCCGAGACAAGCGTTACTGAGATCGGCGAGATAAGCGTCTCCCGAAAGACCGAGCGCGTGATGGACGCCGTTCGCGGTCGCCGGTTCCAACTGATCGCGGCAGACTGAACCGTGAATCAAGGCACCGATATAATGCGGATCAATTCGACTTGCGGAGAGCGCCTGAAGAGCCGTTTGAGCGCTGATAGTTCCGGGGCGAGTTCCCCGTGGAAAGAATCGACGCTCGCGGATGCCGGTCATCAGTTCCAGGCGCCCGGCGGGAAGCCCCAGCCGTTCATAGACGGGGAGGAGCTGACGTTCGATGTCGTCTGACGTCACCACTTCGGGAGGCAAAGTACAGGAGATCGCCTCCACGCAGACATGTTGATAGCGCATGGTCTCGGTGACATCAAGCGGTGAGAGATTTCAGGCTGCAAGGTATTAGACGTTCGCAGCGCTTCCCCCGGTTCGGGCGGTCTGCAACTGAGTTTCCAGGGCGAATACTTCCTGGAGACTGCGCTGTCGCTTCTCGACCAGTTCGGGAGTCGGATCGTACGTATCGAGCCGCAATGAGCTTTTCACATAGCGCAAGCCCTGCAACACGACGTCACGCTGTTTTTCGTTCAGTTCCATCAGGTAGGCTTCACTCATGGATCGGCAAAACCCTTTATAGCAAAATTTGTCTGGGGAGGAACTTCAGATGCACAGCAACTTCCTGATGCTGCGGCAGCTGTTCGCTGCACTGAAAACATTCAGAACGCATTCACTTCCTGTGGATCACAAATTCACGGCGAAATTATACCGTGGTCCAAGCGCTCTCTCAACCGGACGACATCCTCTTTTCGTCCCCACCTTCATCGGGTGATATTTAACCGACCTTTCAACCGAATGCTTCGGATGGCAGATTTTACGCAACCGTCATCACCCCGAACACCGGCACGCAAGCCCCGTAACACGCATCTAACAAACAACTTACAATCACGCATTCGCCCTCAATCGGCCGGACTTATACGATTCTGCCATCGCCTTGGGAATCTCCGCCTCGGCCAGAATCACCTTCGCACGATTTTCTTGCGTCAACGCCTGCATTTCCTGTTCTTCGGCGACAGCTCCGGCACGCCGCTCCTCGGCCTTGGCTCGGGCGATCCGCATATCGGCCTCGGCCTGATCGGCCATCAATCGCGCACCGATGTTATCGCCGACGTCGATATCGGCGATGTCGATCGACACAATCGCATACGCCGTCTGCGAGTCGAGTCCCTTGTTGAGCACGGTCTTGGCGATCAACACGGGATTCGCCAGCACGTCTTTATGACTGCTGCACGAACCGATCGCCGAGACGATTCCTTCGCCGACGCGGGCAATGATCGTTTCTTCGGTCGCACCGCCGATGAGCTGCGCGAGATTGGTTCGGACGGTGACGCGGGCGCGGGCTTTCAGTTGAATGCCGTCTTTCGCAACGCCATCGAGAGTATTTCGTCCCGTCTTGCGGGAATCGGGACAATCGATGACTTTGGGATCGACG
>JBJXGP010000314.1:0-3311 GCA_046160425.1 Planctomycetaceae bacterium | reverse complement strand
GGTCTGGAAGCGGAACTTGAGAAAATGGTGCAGCATTTCGACCAGGCTGAGCCGCGCGGGGACCATTTCCCCGTGTTCGCCGGTGATCAGCGAGGTGAGATTCATCGGAATGTTTTGTTCGAGCGTCGTGTGCTTGTACAGATAAGCCATCACCGCGTCGGGATCGGCACCCGGTTTCAGTTCCAGGACGATGCGAAGCCCCTGTTTCTCGTCGGTTTCGTCCGCGACGTCGAGCAACTGGGGCAATTTTCTTGAGGAGACAATCTCGCCGATGATCGAGAGGAGCGGACCCGTTTCGACGCCATACGGGACGCTGAAAATGATGATGCGATTGTTGATCTCGCCGCGGCGATCGCGGTCGAACTTCCATTCGCCGCGGAGTTTGACCGAACCTCGCCCTTCTTCGTAAGCGGTGCGCAGACTGGCCCTGTCAGAGACGATACGTCCACCGAGGGGAAAGTCGGGGCCTTTGATGTATTTCATGAGCTGCGCGACGGTGGAGTCGGGATTCGCGATTATGTGGATGCAGCCCTTGATCACCTCCTGCAAGTTATGCGGAGGGATGTTCGTCGCCATACCGACGGCGATCCCCTGGCTGCCGTTGACCAGCAAGTTGGGAAAGCGGGCCGGCAACACGACCGGTTCGTCGCGGCTGGCATCGTAGTTGGGCCGCATGTCGACGGTGTGATACCGCAACTCATCCATCAGCTCTTCGGCGATCGCCGACAGTTTGGCTTCGGTATAACGTTCGGCAGCTTGTTGAAGCCCGATGACCGAACCGAAATTTCCCTGGCCATGGACCAGTGGGTAGCGCAGCGTGAAGTCCTGAGCCATGCGGACGAGGGCATCGTAAACGGCGCTGGTTCCATGCGGGTGATAGTTACCGGTGGTATCACCGACAATCTTTGCGCATTTTCTCGTTTTGCTGTTGAACGTGAGGCCCAGCTCCTGATGCATCACGTACATGATGCGGCGTTGAACCGGTTTCAGACCGTCGCGAACGTCTGGCAAGGCCCGCGATGAAATGACCGAAAGGGCATAGTTCAAGTACCTGCGGCGGGTCTCCGCACTGAGGGAAACGTATTCGATCCGATCGTCGGCGGGCTCGGGAGATTCCTGTTTCACCATGTTTTCAGTTCGATGTCCGGAGGATCAAGCGACTGCATTGAGGGAGTTGGCAAATGCATCCCCAGCGTCGTTCATCCCCGCGTCACAATGTATGGAATGTAGTGGAAATGATCGATAATCCATGCGTGCGCATTGTAGTCGTTGTAGCGGTTATTGCAATTAAATGGCTAGCCCTAAATCGTGTTTATCAAAGAGATTCGGAAAAATTCCGCGAATCGTTATTTCATGCAAATCAGAACTCATGAGAACGATCCGCACTGGCCGAATTCTTGTACTGCCTCGCGTTACATTGTCACGGAAGTCAACCCGGTAAACCAAAGTTGCGGCGTTACACTCCGCCGTCAATCGCCGGTTTCCAAGGAGGGAGAATATGACCCGAACGGTCTTTAATATAGTCTGGTTATCCGTCATGGCTTGCTCGATCTGTTCGACGGCACAGGCGCAGAATCGACCTGCTCCCGGCAGTCCTCGATCGATTCACCCGTTGAATGCCAAGCCGATCCCGTCTGTTCGTCAATCGACGCGATTCGCATCGCAGCGCGGCTCGCGATCGATCCGCCCGGTGTCGCGTGTTGCCGAACCGAGCAATTCGAACGAGACCACTGCATCCACGAATCCCGTTCCCGTGGTATCGGTGCCTCATGGTTACGTTCAGTTGAACGCTCCGATTTATCCTAGCCCGGTGCAGCATGTGCCGCCTGAAATCGGAGGAACCTTGATCACCAACCCGGCGTTTGCGCCGCACGAGATGTTGTATACCCACAAGTACAAGGCCATGTATCCGCCGTTCTACTTCAAAGTCCGCGGATCGTGGGTCTGGACACCGTGGGGCATCCGCTCACACGACGTGTGGAAATTGCGCGGCACCGAAGTTTCGATCCAATACAAGAAAAAGTATCCCTGGCGGCAGCCGTTCACTCCGCCGGTTATTCGCTAAGAGACCCTAACACAGCCGGTTGTGCCTGTCAAAAAGGCCTCAACGTTTTCAGAAAATTACGCGGTACAGAGGTTGTGTTAGAGTTATTAAGTGCATCGAAGGTGAAATCCCGCAGGAACGACGCCGGGATTCGGTCGAATGACGTGCCGAATCAAGGTGCGTCACCCCGCATTATCACCGAACGGCAAGGCGAAGATACGCAAGTGATCGGGTGGAATCTCGCACGTGAAACGTTGCTGAGTCCTGTCGAACGGCCGCATTTCTCGCAGGAGAGAATGCAACCGCTCGCCTGGTGAGCATCGAATCTGCCGCGAAGACGAACTCTAGCCGACAAAATATTTCAAGATGCACGGAAGCCGGAATTCATTCGACATTCCGTGAGACGCCGAAGGCATTACGCCCTAGACATCACCTTGAAACGATTCGCAACAAACGACTGAAAACATGACGTTTTGCGAGGGGGGCCGACCCATTCCTTTCGCAAAAAGATCCCAAAGTACAAGTCTTCGATCAGGAAACAATTATCATGACCATTACCCGCATTCAATACACGACGATTGTAGTCGCCGCGGGACTGCTCACGTGTGTGGCGTTTCAGCCGGTCTCGGCTGACGACGAAGCCGGAGTTGTCCGGATTACCGATCAGTCCCGCAATTCACGGGAAGTCACGGTCATCCGCGCGAACGATGATGAAATCGGCATTGATCCCTCCCTCCAACCAACGATTGAGTCGGTTCCCGAACCTACCCCGACAGGATCTGGTGAAGTATCTGCCACCGCCGACTCCGCCGACGTCGATTGCGTGGATTCCGACCACGCTCAGGGCAACGGACAGGTGGGAACCTGGTGGGAAAATCAGGTTTCCATGTACTACGCACGTCGCGAGCGAAACATCGAAGGGGTTCGATACGCGCGATACCAGCGTCAATGCCGCTGGGCGAACCAGAATGCCGCGTACCGCGCTCGCAATGAAGAACTGAATTGTCAGTTCAGAGACCATTTTCGCTGCAAGTTCGGTTATTTCATTCCGACTGGCTGCTGCGGGAAAGGTTGCCCGATCGCCGGACGTTATGGCATGGTCTATGCCGTCGAACCGAATTACTTCGATCCGCGCGACGGGCAGATTTTCGCCGCACAAGGGACGGGAGTTCCGATGGCTGTGCCTTTGGCTCCGAACGTCGGCTACACGTACAACTACAGTTGGGGGATTCCTTCCAGCCGTTTGACGCCGTTGTCTAATGTCTCC
>JBJXGP010000313.1:0-14712 GCA_046160425.1 Planctomycetaceae bacterium | reverse complement strand
GAAGGGCGTTGGATTTCTCAGCAATCATCCACGCCCTTCACAAAGCGTCAGGGCGTGCCACCCAACTTCAAACCGCGATTACGCCTTCGCGGCGGCCAAGGCGGCATCGTAGTTCGGGTGTTCGGCGATTTCCTTGACGTATTCGACATGCTTCAGCTTGCCGTTGCCGTCGACGACGAAAATTGCGCGGGCCAGACAGCGGTCCAACGCTCCGCCGGAAATGAGTACGCCGTAATCTTCGCCGAATTTGGTGCAGCGGTGAGCGGAAAGCGTCTTGACCGCTTCGACTCCTTCGGCACCGCACCAGCGCTTCTGGCCGAAGGGCAAATCCATGCTGACGACCAGAATTTCGGTATTCGGCAGCGCACCGGCCTGTTCGTTGAATTTTTTCGTCTCGGCATGGCAGACCGGCGTGTCGAGCGACGGAATCGTCGCAATGATCCGCGTCTTGCCGGCACCGTCGGACAGTTTGACTTCGGCCAATGTGATCGCCTGCAATGCGAAATCGGGAGCCTGATCGCCCGCTTTCAGTTCGTTCCCCTTGATTTGAACGGGATTACCCTTGAGGGTGATGGATGCGGCCATGATGCTTTTCCTCTGTGAAAATTGGTGATGCCTTCAAACTGGTATCTTGATCCCCGATGGGACTGACGATGGCAAAACTGCCGTGTTCATCCGGGTGTTTCCACTCGGTGTGCCAGTATTATTGGTCGGTGAACGCAACTTTCCAACCGTACCGCGGGAAATTTGCGAAAGGAGCTGAGGAACGCGCTCCGCTGCGGAAGCCCTGCGCGTCGCGGCTAACCCTATTTCCTCCCACCCCCCTTATCCATCACGCGGGGACTTTCGCAGACTCTTCCTTCCGGCGTTCCTTCAACAAATTGATAATCGTCTCGACTCCTGTGGCGACGGCGGTCTTTTGCGGGGCGGCATCCGTGCGCCATTTCCATTCGATCATCCCTTCCGCCAATCCCTTACCGCCGATCACGATACGAAGGGGGACGCCGATAAGGTCGGCATCCTTGAATTTCACGCCGGGACGGGTGTCGCGGTCATCCATCAACACGTCGACTCCCTGCTGACGCAGTTCGTCATAATAACGGTTGGCGACTTTCATCAGTTCCGCATCATCGACGTTGAGTGGAATCAACATCACTTCATACGGAGCAATCGAGAGCGGCCAGGTGAGGCCGTTCGCATCGTGCGTCGTCTCGGCGAGCGCGGCGAGGATGCGATTGACCCCGATTCCATAACAACCCATGATGATCGGATGCCGGGTTTCGTTCTGATCGAGGAACGCCGCATCGAGCGAGACGGTGTATTTCGTCCCCAGCTTGAAGACGTGTCCGACTTCGATCCCCTGCACCAGTTCCATCGGTTCCCCCGACAGAGGACAGGGATCGCCCGGCGTCGCATTACGCAGGTCATACGTCGTCGTCAATTGATAATCGCGGCCCACGTTCACGCCCGTGAGATGCGCATCGGCTTCATTCGCACCGGTGATGGCGTTGACAATCAGGGGGACATCGTGGTCGGCGATGATTGGGCATTTGATCCCCACGGGGCCGGCAAATCCGGTCGGTGCTCCTGTGACCGTAAAAATTGTGTGACCGTCGGCCAGTCCGAGCTGAGACGCCTTTAACGCCCGGCGAACCTTCGCTTCGTTCGCTTCGTGATCGCCTCGCAATAGCACGGCGACCGGTTGGCCATCCGCCTGATAAATCAGCGTCTTGATCATCTGCTGCGGAGTACACCCCAACATGCGGCTGACCTGTTCGATGCTCGTGGCATTGGGGGTTGCGACTTTCGCCGTCGGTTTGGCGTCAGCGGACGTAGCAATTGTCGGCGGCTTGCGACCGGTATCGGCCCGTTCGAGATTCGCCGCATAACCCGAAGATTTGCAGTACATGATGCGGTCTTCACCATTGGCGGCGGGGACCATGAATTCATGAGAGGCATCGCCACCGATCGGGCCGCTTTCGGCTTCGACGGGAAGATAGTTGAGCCCACAACGGGCGAAGATACGGCAATAGGCCTGATACATCTGCTGATAACAGTGATCGAGTTGTTCCAGGTTGGTGCTGAAGCTGTAGGCATCTTTCATGACGAATTCGCTGGTCCGGAGCACGCCGAATCGCGGGCGTTCTTCATTGCGGAATTTCGTCTGGATCTGATATAGCGTGAGCGGCAATTGACGATAACTGCTGATATGGCGGGCGATGAGATCGGTGACGACTTCCTCGTGCGTCGGACCGAGTGCCACATGCAGAGTCCGGTCTCCGCGGCGGAGATGGAAATTCATGAGCACGTTGCCGAACGCTTCCTTTCGGCCGGTCCGCTCGAAGAGATCGATCGGCTGCAGCGCGGGCATGAGGATTTCGATCGCCCCCGAATTGTTCATTTCCTCGCGGATGATCGCTTCGACTTTCTTCAGCGATTTCAGCCCCAGCGGCAGGTACGTGTATGCACCCGCCATGAGCTGGCGAATCAGTCCCGCCCTGAGCATCAACTGGTGACTGGGAATTTCCGCATCGGCGGGATTTTCCTTCATCGTCGGTATGAATGACTGAGTCCAACGCACGTTCAGAGTCCTTTTTGCTGTAATTGCCGAAATCCATCGGCTCGACGAATTGTCTGTCTCGCGGATTCGCCGGATAAAGTCTCCGACGCAGCGGGATTCATTCCGGTTCATGACGGTTCGGGGGGATTCTAGCAGAGAATACGCAAAGTTCAAAAGCGTGAACTGATATTTCTCGCGGGTGAGGAGTATCCGGCGAATTTTCGCCGACAGACGATCTATTTTCCTGCGTTTAACCTGTCATGCTTGTTACCGGGCGACGAGAGTCCTAAAATCGATTCCTTGACCTCTGCCCAATTCGAACTACTGTCAGGTTTGAGGATTTCGTTTCTCGGGAGATGTCAACCCCATGGAATTAGCACAGGAAGATTGAAAAAGCTCGAAAGGGGCTGGATGACACGGCAATTTGTCAATGAACTGACCGATGCACAACCGGTCGATGAGATTTACCTCCTTTCCGACAAGCAGTTGCGCGCCAACCGCAATGCGAGTCTCTATCTCTCGGTCGATTTGCGGGATCGGACGGGTCTGATCAACGCCCGCATGTGGAACGTTACGGAAGAAAGCGTTGCCCACATTCACCTGGGAGACCTCGTGCGCGTCCGCGGGAAAGTGCAGTTGTTTCAGGGAACTCTGCAATTGATCCTCAATTACATCAACTCCATCGAACGCGACGGCTACGATCTCGAAGAGTTTCTCCCCCAGTCGTCGCGGAATACCGATCAACAATTGCAGCAACTGCGGGAAATCCTGCTGTCGATCGACGATGTCATGTTGCGGACGCTGATGGAATGTTTTCTCGCCGACGAACAAATCTTGCATGGGTTGTCGCAAGCACCGGCGGGGGTCAAGACGCATCACGCCTACCACGGCGGATTGCTCGAACACGTCGTCAACATCTTGCAGGCGTCACAGCGGATCGCCGATTTGTATCCGCAGATCAACCACAACGTGCTGCTGGTGGGTATTTTCCTGCACGATATCGGCAAGATTCGCGAACTCGATTATACATCCGGGTTCGTCTACACCGACGCCGGCCAGTTGCTCGGCCATCTGATCCTCGGTATCGAAATGCTGAACGACAAGATCGCCGAGGTCGAGAAACAGCTCGGTACGGAATTCCCGACGGAGTTGGCGTTGCGTCTGAAGCATATGATTCTGAGCCATCACGGAAGTTACGAGTTCGGCAGTCCGAAATTGCCGATGACCCCCGAAGCGATTGCGCTGCATCATCTCGACAATCTCGATGCCAAAGTCCACGAGTTCTCGCAGACGATCACCGAAGACCCCAATCCGCAGTCGCATTGGACCCCGTTCAGCAACCGCCTCGATCGCAAACTGTTCAAAGGGAGCAAAAACGGGGCGTGAGAGCAATCATGTTAACGCTTGAACAAATTCGGCGTGAAGGATTAGAAGCTTTGCGACAGCGGTTGGGAAAAGCAGGGATGATCCGCTTTCGTTCGCAATTTGATAATGGCAAGGGCAACTACTCGAAAGACCGACATGACTGGGTCGATTTCACTTCGCTTGAGAGTATTCGCAAATCCTTGCAACCCTCAAAGAAAAGAAAGAAATCATAAGTTTGTGTCCGGGTCGCGCAGCGACAAGAAGCCATCGGCGTAATTGCGGTGCGACGCCGCCACCCGACAACTACTTCAACGTCTCCAGATACGCCAGCAGGTCGGCGACTTGTTCTTTACTCATGTCGCGCAACAGTAACTCGGGCATCAGCGATTGCCGTTGCGGCAGAAATTGCTCGACGTCCGCCCGCGCGAAGACCAGTTCCTTGTCTTGAGCATCCCTGAGCACGATCTCCGCATCGCTCTGGCGGATCAGCAGTCCCGTATGGATCGTTCCTTGAGTGGTCTCGACCAGCCAGGTGATGAATTTCTGTTCGATCAGCTTCGACGGCTCGAGAATGCTCTCGAGCAGTTTGGCTCGATCGTACTTCTTGCCGATCTGCGAGAGTTCGGGACCGACCTCTTTCCCCACCATGCCGATCTTGTGGCAATTCTTACACTGGATACCGGCGGCGGTCGTAAACAGTTCTTTACCCCGCTCGGGATCGCCTTCCAAGGCGAGAAGTTCGGCCGGTCGCACGACGCTCCCCAACCGTTTCATCCGCTGACTCGCAGGAAGATAGATTTCGAAAAGTTCGCGAATTTGCGGGTCGGTGTGCGTCGCGGCTTTCGCCACGACTTGCTCGATGATCGAAGGCGTTAACCGTTGCTCCATGATCGCACGGGACAACAACACTGCTCGCGGAGTATTCTCCAATAGCTTTTCAATCGTCTCCTGGCGTTCCTTCGCCCGCGCCGCGACCCGCGCTTCGGCCTCGGACTTCGCTTGAATTTTTGCCGCTTCACGATCGGCTGCGGTGACCTCTTTTCGCTCCTCTCGCGATGCCAGATATTTGGCGATCCGCTCGATTTCCAGATTTTGGCGGTTTGCTTCCCTTGCGAGCGTTTGAAGCTCATCGAGCGATTCGAGTTTCTCGATCAGAAACATGTCGCTCGTTCGCGCGGGGAGTTGCCGTATCCAATCCTGCATCAACGCGACGCCGTGCGGGTCGGGGATTTCCGATCCCAGATGCGGCATGCGACCGCGCCCCAGCTTCGAGATGCGGTAAAACAGGACCGAGCGATACGGGTCGCCCGGCGCGATGATCATGGCTTCGGAGATGCCGAATGGACCTTGCAACGGACGGATCCCGGCAGTCTTTGTTTTTTCCATCGGGATGTCATAACGCAAATCGATATCCGCCGCGCCTCCTCCTCCCATCTGATGACAGTGGGCACAGTTCGCCTGCAAGTACGCCCGACCCCGGTGGTACAAGTCAGTTTCGCTTTCGGCAAACGGATCGGGGAGTTGCGGCAGCGTCAACCAGGGTTGATTCACTTCCACCGCTTGCTGCGCGGGGACTTCCTGGCCGAGATGATCGATCCATACCAAAGCACCGACGTGCGTCAGGGTCCGCAACTGCTGATCGGATACCTCTCCGTAGTGATGAACGCGATTGATCTGCGGAATCTGAAATGCGAGCGTATTCTGCGTCCACGGGTTGTGACAGCGGGCGCAGGCGGCCCGGCCGGGAAAGACATACGACTGTTCGCGCACGCCGCCGGGTGCCGATGCATCGGCGATGGTCAACATCGTTTCCGCCCCTTCGATGGGAACCAGTTCGGCATCGGTCCCTTCATCGTTCCAGCGATACGAATAACCGCTCCAGATTTTCCCGGTGTAATGCAGCAACTGCGTTTCGATGTTCCTGCTCGTCTCCGGCTTGCCGGTCTCCATTTCCAGCGACAGCGTTTTGACGAGCACTGTATCCTTGGGAAATTCGAACTTCGTCGTCATGATCGTCCCCGTGACCGGAACCGAATCGGGATGCACGCGAATGCCCGTTGATTGAGGCAAGGCCAGCCAGCGCTCGGCGGCGGCATAGTCGGCCCATTGCTCGGCATTGATCGAAAAAGGAATCACTCCCGGCACCGGTTGATGATCGGCCACCGATGCGAATAAACCGGTCTCCGAGAGTTTTGTGGGGAACGGGGTTTGCGTCGTGGGGATTTCGTTTTTCTCGAACTGGTAAATCGTCCCCAGATCGTAATCGAGAACGTAAAGTTCACCGTCGTGATCCTGACCGTAGGCGACAACTCGCAATTCGGGATCGACGATTTCAGGATAGCTGGTGACCTTCTCGCCATCCCAGCGAGCCGCCCACATCCGTCGCGTTTCCCAGTCACCGAAAATGTACGCCCCTTGCAGTTCGGGGAATTTCTTGCCGCGATAGATATATCCCCCCGAAACCGACGCCGCTTTGGAGTGAGGCAATTCGATCGCCGGCGGGAGGATCGGCGTCGGCCCCCGTTTGGCCTCAACGCGAACGGTTTGCGAACCTTCCATGACGCTCCAGCCGTAATTCCCCCCCTTCACGATGAAATGGACCATCTCGTACTGTTCCCAGCCGGCGTCTCCCAGCCACAAATCGCCCGTCTCGCGATCGAAAGTGATTTTCCACGGGTTGCGAAAACCGTACGCCCAGATTTCGCCCCGCGCATCGGGCAAATCGACAAACGGGTTATCCTTGGGAATCGAATAATTCATTCCCTTCTCGGTATCGGGATGATCGACGTCGATCCGCAAGACTGACGACAACAGATTGGAGACATCCTGCCCCGCCAGCAACGCATCGGGGGGATTGGGGAACGAGCCGTCGCCGGTCGAGATATACAGAAAGCCCTCGGGCCCGAATTCGAGGCAACCGCCGTTGTGTCCCTGTCCCAGCCAGGTGATCACGATCTGCTCGCTCGCGGGATCGCACCGCGGCGGATCGGTCTCGGTAATGACGAATCGCGAGACGCGCGAACCGTCGGGTTGCTGACTGCCATCTTTGGGGTTCAGCGTGTAGCAGATGTAACAGTAGCGATTCGTTTCGAACTGCGGATGAAACGCGAAGCCGTACAATTCCCCCATCGACGCATGGGGCCCTTTCGGGTCGATCGATGTCAGATCCTTCTTCAAGTCGATCAGCAACTCGGCTTTGGCACTCGCGGGATCGTTGGGAAATGTGTGAATCTGGCCGCGCTGCTCGCCGATGTAGATGCGATCGGAGTTCGGCGCAAACGCCATGAATGTCGGATTGACGAAACTCAATTGCGGAAAGGCCCGTTCGGTTCGGTACGGCGGCGGGGGTTCCGGCGAACCCGTGACATGCGACGTCGTCAGTGGGATTCGCTCGCTGATACCAAATATCGATTTACTTGGGAGGTTGGCTCTCTTTTCCTCTTCACCCGTCGAATAGAACTTCAGCGCGGCAGCGACAGCCTCGTCTCTCGACAACACCGGTGTTTCCGATGCCGGGCTAGCCGTCGTCCCCGCAACCGTTGATGCACCGGATTCCGGCACGGCGATCTGGTCGATCGATTTCGATTTCACCCGCTCGTTCGGCTCGGTATGGCCGTTCATCAATATGCCGCCGGCCACAACCAGGGCAACCAATGGCAACAGTGTGGTCCAGCGTTTTTCGGTCCGTATCTCGGTCACTGCGGATCATCTCCCAAAATATTGATAACGGTTTTTGAGTATTCCTCGTCGATTCAAAATAGTCTACAGATTTGCGGATGCGAAATGTACTGAGAACGCTCGCCGGAGTACTCTGAATTTCGTTTCCGCCCGGCCCCAATACAACGACTCGCTTGTTCAGCCCTTCGCACTGTGACAAAATGTCTCCGACTCTCGCACCCCTATGCAAGCAATAAAAACATTGATCACACGAACTTGGAGCATCCCTTGACGCACTCACCGCACGATCTCAACGGACGAATCGCTCTTGTCACCGGTGCCGGGGTCGGCATCGGGCAGGCCGTCGCCTTGAAACTCGCCGCAGCCGGTGCCTTCGTCGGCTTGCACTGCCATCAAAGCCGCGAGGGAGCAGAGCAAACCCTCGCCGACATTCGGCAGGCCGGCGGAGACGGGATCGTCTTGCAGGCCGATTTGAACGACGCCGCACAAGCCACGGGTATCGTCGACTTGCTGGTTGCGAAACAAGGCCGGCTCGACATTCTCGTCAACAATGCGGGGACGCCGATTGAACGAATCAAGCTCGAAGATTGCCCGCTCGATTTATGGAAGCGCATTCTCGATATCAACCTGACGAGCGCGTTCATCGTCACGCAGCGGGCGATTCCGCATCTCCGCAAATCGGGAAACGGGGCCATCGTCAACAACCTGTCGCTCTCGGTGCAGACCGGCGGCGCAAACGGGGCCGGTCCGTATGCCATCGCCAAGGGTGGGTTGCAGGTGATGACCCGCACGCTGGCCCGCGAACTCGCACCGCATGTCCGCACGAATGCCATTATGCCCGGTGTGATCGAAACGCGGCATCACGAGCAATTCTCTTCGCCTGAGAGAATGCAGCAGTACCGGCAGGAGACCCCCCTCGGCCGCAACGGTCAAGCGGAAGAAGTCGCCGACGCCGTGCTGTTCCTGGCGAGCGACGCCAGCCGGTTCATGAACGGCGCGCTGATCGACATCAACGGAGGAAGATTTTTGCGCTGAGTTCATGTTGTTGAGGTTAGCCGCGACGCGAAGGTCTTCCGCAGCGGAGCGCGTCATGCGCGATCGCAGAAGCGGAAGCTCTCCAAGACTTGCGTTCCCAAGCGGAGCTTGGGAACGAGATCTTAACCACCAATCCGTAGTTCACCCGGCTCGGTGATCGGCAACAAACAACACAGCGCATCCCCCTCATGTACCGAGGGGCAACAGCGCAGCATCAGCACCAAACCCTCATCGAGACTCGGCACATCTTGCGGCGATTGTCCCAGCGCATCGAAAATTGTTCCCAATCGTTCTCCCTGTTTGACGACGTCTCCCAGTTTGACGGCCGCTTCGAAATATCCCGCGGTTGGTGCGGGATGCTGGATTTGTAAATGTCCGCTTTGATCGCGGTCATCCTCGACAATGTACTGCACGCGATTGGCCGGCGAGCGGGGTTCGATCAGACCCAGTTCGGCGGCGACGTTCAGACATCCATTCACGTAATCTTCGGTCCCTTGTGGGCAGCACATTCCACCGCCGCCGAGTTCTGTATAAATCGCCGGGACATTCGCATCGCGAGCGACCGACAGCGATCGGCCATGCAAGTTTGGCGAGGTACCCCAGACGATCGGCAGATTGAACGCGCGGGCCATCCGCCGTTGTGCGTCGAGAATATTCGGATCGCGATGCAAACAGTAACCGGACATCGAGAGCATCGATAACCGCGTCCCCGCCGTATGCAGATCGATGTAGAAATCGGCGGAGTGAATCAACGCCGTGAGCGCGACGGCGGTGCGATGCGTGATGGTCCCTTCGGGATTGCCGGGACAGACTCGCGCGAGATCGACGTCATCTTCCGCCGTCCGCCAGCCGCGGGCAAACGCCGCCTGATTGACGACGGGAGCGATCGTCACCTTGCCGCTTTGCAGAGCCTGCGTGAACAGCGGGATCAATCGCCGAGCCGCCACCATCGGCTCCCATTCATCGCCGTGAACTCCGCCGGTGATCAGCAAATGCGGCCCTGGATTTCGCCCGATGATCGTCTGATGCGGGATGTGGGGGATGTTCGATGTCATAAGAACCTCATGTCAAATCATGGTGTCGAACGTGTTGCAATTTTCTCTTAAGCAGCGTAACTGACGGATCGTCGAATGAGTAGTCAATCGACAACTGCCAGAAAGACAATTGGCCGCGAAAAACGCAAAAATCTAGCCATGTATTATGTATCTGTATTGTCGTCGCATTCCTTTTTGTGCCTTTTTGCGTTTTTCGCGGCCAATCTCTTCTCTGCGGCTTTCTTCTCCGGCGACTCTCCGTTTTTCATTTTCAATTCGTTATGATTCACAACTTGATGCAGCATTGATTCCATCCGAGGAGCATAAAAATGTCGCTGGCAGGAAAAGTCGCTTTGATCACCGGTGGAGGGCGCGGGATCGGGAAAGGGTGTGCGATCGAGATGGCTCGGCGCGGGGCCGATGTCATCATCACCGATCGACCCGACAGCCCCGATATCGAGCCGACCGTCGACGAACTCGCGGCGTTCGGAGTCAAGGCCTGGGGAATCCGCGGCGACGCGTTCATCCGTACTGAGATCGAAAAATCGGTGCAGGAGGCAATCAAGCTCGCCGGGGGGATCGACATCCTCGTCCACAATCCGGCACGCTCGAAGCGGGCTCCGTTTCTCGAATTCACCCCCGAAGACTGGGAGAGTTCGATTCAAGCAGTCTTGTCGAGCGGGTTCCACACCAGCCAACTCGTCGCCCGGCAGATGGTCGCACAGGGGAGGGGAGGCAAAATCGTCTTCATCTCCAGCGTCCATGCCGAGATGCCTTACGGCCCGTGCGTGGCGTACAACGCGGGGAAGGCGGGCCTCAATCACCTCACCCGTTCGATCGCCCGCGAGCTTGCGTCGTACAAAATTCGCGTGAACGCCATCGAACCCGGCTGGATCGACACCCCCAACGAACGGGCACACTTCACGCAAGAGCAGTTCGACGAATGGATTCCAAAGATTCCGCTGGGACGCATCGGCCTGCCGCAAGACATCGGCAACGCCGCCGCGTTTCTCGCCTCGGATGAATCCGACTACATTAGCGGCACGATCATGCGCGTGGATGGGTTATTCGTGTATAAGGATGCGTGAGAAAATTCACTCGGTGTGGCATGCCTGCATCGCGCAGCAGGGCAGGCATGTCATTGCTCAAAATGAAATCCACATGGCTGCCCCAAGCGGCAGGCCATGGCACCCGACAAAATTCGCAACATGATCGAATACAACGAATCATTGTTATCGTATTTTCGCAGGTCGTTCTATCCCCAGTTTCTTGGCAATAAATTCAAAACCATCGTTGTTTTTGAGACATTCGATTTCGTTCTGGAGCCTACGCAATCGAACTTTTTGCCACGAAGATGTTTTGTCGTGATGTAGGCGAATAAATTTATTCGGCAATGTGTAAATTTCCGGTTCTTTTGTGCCGGTTAAGCCGTCGTTCCTACCATAGAACTTACCGATATTCATGAATACCACAACGAGAAAATCAAATGCATCAAGGGTCGATTCTTTCACTGGGAAACCTCGATCACAATCCGTGGCATAACGACTCTTGACTTGAACTCGTACTTGGGCAACCTCGCCCCTTTTGAGTTTATGTCGTGGATCCGGATGAATACAAATCAGGTCATAACCTTCATTATTTGTGGGTGCTTTGTATGTGAGGATGTTCCTACGCATGAGATGACCCATAACGAGATACTCTGCACCGGCAGAAACGACGGGGAGACGAAGGAAATCCCTCTTTTCCATAGCGACCTCACTGAAATAATTCCTATCAAGTCTGTACCCAGATAATTTGTTTCAAGAATTGGCAGGAGAGCGATCATGATTCATCTCGAATCATGAAAATCACATGGCTGCCCCAAGCTGCAAGCCATGCCACTCGAATTCCAGCTTACAGGATCTCCGTAATCAACTTCCCGCCGACGTCGGTGAGGCGTTCATACCGGCCGTTGTGCAGGACTTCCTGGGTGGCGTAATCGATTCCCATTTGATGCAGGATTGTGGCGTGCAGGGCATGGACGTGGTACGTGCTCTCGACCGCGCGCAGGCCGATGTCGTCGGTTGCGCCGGCGATGACGCCCCGTTTTAAGCCGCCCCCCGCAAGCCACATCGAATACCCGAGCGGATTGTGATCGCGTCCCTTCCCGCCTCCCTTCCCTTCGGCGAGGGGAGTCCGTCCGAATTCGCCTCCCCACACGACCAGCGTTTCATCGAGCAGGCCCCGCTGCTTGAGATCGCGGATAAGGGCCGCCGTCGGCTGATCGGTCAGGCTGCACATGTGGCCGTGATTTTCTTCGATGTTGTTATGCGCATCCCACTGATGCAGCGTCGTGTCTCCTCCGCCGGCGAAGACCAGCACGAACCGCACGCCCCGTTCGACGAGCCGGCGAGCGAGCAGACACCGCCTGCCGAAATCGTCGGTCGGCTCGTTTCCCACACCGTATGAGTCGAGGGTCGGCTTCGTCTCTTGTGTGAGATCGACCGCCTCCGCCGCGGCGGTTTGCATCTGGAAAGCGAGTTCATAGCTGGCGATGCGGGCTTCGAGTTCGCTGTCGCGTCTTGTCAACGTCGCCTGATTGAGTTCGCGGATCGCATCGATCGTGCGCCGATACCGCTTGCCATCTCGCCCCACGGAAGGAGCGAGATCGAGGATCGGCGTGCGACCGTTGCGAAACACCGTCCCCTGATAATTGACCGGCAAGAACCCCGAACTCCAGCAAGGCTTGCCCCCCTCGTTCGCCCCTTGCTTGTCGAGCAGAACGACATACGCGGGAAGATTGTCAGCCTCGGTCCCTAATCCGTAAGTAACCCATGAACCGACACTGGGAAATCCGGAGACAATCCGCCCCGAGGAAAGTTGATACTGCGCCGACTCGTGAATGAAACTGTCACAGTGGAACGAACGGACAAGCGCCAGTTCATCGGCGACCCCGGCGGTATGCGGCAGAAAGTCGGAGACGTCGATCCCCGCTTCGCCATGCTTGCGGAATTTTCTCGGACTGGCCATCAGCACGTCGGTTTCGCGGATGAACTGCGTCTCGACGTTGCCGAAACTTTTGGGAAGCCGTTGACCGTGAAGTTGCGCGAGAGCCGGTTTGGGATCGAAGAGATCGATCTGGCTCGGCCCTCCCGACATGAACAGGAAGATGCACGATTTGGCCTTTGCCGAATGCACCGGTGTCTTCGGAGCGAGCGGGTTTTCATACGTTTGCTCAGCGACGGCATCGCGATTGAGCATCCACGACAATGCCAATCCGCCAAAACCCGCCGCGGCGCGAGAGAGCAACTCGCGGCGATGCAAGGGGGCTGCGATTTGCTGAATGAATTGTCGTTGATGAAGTTGCATTTTCAAAGTCATTCACATGCAAGCGAGACATTGTCAAAATCATCCGACCTCACAGAGGCCAGCTACAAATACAATTAATCCATCGGGTAGCCCCGGTTGCTCGCCAACCGGGGTCGCGAAGCGACACGAGGCATCGTCAAACTCGTCCGGCCTCACAGAGGCCAGCTACAAAATCAGGTGCGTCCAGACGCACCCTACAAGAAAATCAGTCCAGATACAAAAACCGATTTAAGTTGAGGACCACCTGGCAAAGATCACGCGCGGCGTTTTTCGCGGCGTGGGACTCATTCATTCCATCGTCCAAATACAATTGACGTTGATCGATAAAATAACGCTGGGCGACGGCCCGCTCCGCCGCATTCGGTTGCCGGCACGTCACTGTGCGGTAAAAGGCCGAGAACTGCGACTCAAAATCGCGATCCTCCGACCAGCCGGTTACGGATGCTAACACTTCAGCTTGCGACTGCACCCAATCGCTGTTGAGTAGCGCGAGCGACTGCAAGGCGTGCGTCGACGGTACGCGAAACGCACAGGCGGTCATCGAATCGGGCTGATCGAAATTTTCCAGAAACGGCAAGCGGAGTTTCCGCTCGACGAACAAATAGACGCTTCGCCGCTGATGTTCGCGCGGATCGTCGGTCACCCGCCAGCGTCCTTTGAGATCGGTCAGCACTTCGGCCGGCAAGGGGACCGTCACCCCCGGTCCGTACATTTTCTGCTCCTGCATTCCAGAGAATGACAGCAAACTGTCGCGGATTTCCTCGGCGGACAATCGCCGACGAATCGCGCGCGACCAGAGTTCATTCGTCGGATCGGCTGCGAGAATCGCATCAGTCAGCTCGCTCGCTTGTGCATATGCTCGCGACAAGATGAGCATGCGGTGGATGCGTTTCATCTCCCAGCCTCCGGAGATCAATTCTCCCGCCAGCCAGTCGAGCAATTCAGGATGCGTCGCAGGGTATCCCATGTCGCCGAAATTGTTCGGCGTCGCCACGATACCTCTCACGAAAACATGTTGCCAGAGACGATTCGCCATGACTCGCGCGGTCTGGGCCTGTCCGGGACCGGTGAGCCAGCGGGCCAACGCCAATCGGCGACCACTCGAATGTGTCAGTGTGGACGTCGTAGGTTGACTGAGATTCGCATCGGGAAGAATCGTCGGCACCTGCGGCGTCACGATGCCAACTTTTTTCTCGATCGTCCCGCGATGCAAGACAAACGTCGTCGGCGCGGCGCGGCCCACGTCGCGAATTCCCCAGGCCTGCGGCAACGCGGGGGGAAGTTGTCGACGGACATTCTGTAATTGTCGATCCAGTTCCTGCTGCTGCGACGATTCGGCACTCGTCATCGCGGCGAGGATCTGCTGCGGAGTCACCGTCAATTTTTCCTCGACCGATTTTGCCAGCTCGATCTGCGCGGGAGTCCGTTCGGCACTCGGCTTTCGTACTGCTTGCTGCACAGCCGCGTCGAGCATCGTGATCCGTTCGTCAACGATTCGTTGCCGCACGGTGTTTTCGAGAACCTGCCGCTGCTGTTCGACGATGGCGAGTTGTTGCTGGAGCTGCGTTGTCCGTTCGGTCCATTGCTGTTGTTCCGCGAGGCTTGCCATCGGGAGCAGGGCGGGTTCTGCGGCGGCGAAGTACGATTCGAGACGGTAATAATCGGCCTGCGGTATGGGGTCGATTTTGTGAT
>JBJXGP010000312.1:0-2973 GCA_046160425.1 Planctomycetaceae bacterium | reverse complement strand
CGCAAACTC
Organism: Planctomycetaceae bacterium; assembly: GCA_046160425.1. GTDB lineage: Bacteria > Planctomycetota > Planctomycetia > Planctomycetales > Planctomycetaceae > JAQCEJ01. The sequence continues at coordinate 2,964 of JBJXGP010000312.1, read as the reverse complement.
CACGAGGCGGTCGATGCTGATTCCGAACTGCTGTCGTTGCTCAACGAATATTGCGATTTGGTCAATACGTTGCGGCCTGAACAAAAGGACGAATTGAGAAGAACCCACGATCCGCACGAACGGTTGAAACTGGTCGGACGCTATTTGTACGAGTCGGGACCGCCATTCGATGTAGGATCTCCCTTCCGTCCCGGACAGCCTCCGTCGGCAGCCGACAGTTTGCATCGCTATGCATATCGGATCATCGAGTTTCTGGATCGGGGCGAAAAACTCTCGAAGCAGGAAACCGAAGCGGTCGTCTCGGTTCTCGAAGAATGGCTGGAACTCAATTCGAACGCCGCGAAAGCTGAGCCGATCTGGAAGCGCGGCTATGTTGTCGTAGATCGCATCGATCGCCGTTCGCCTCGCAATTCGCGTGCGACCGATGGGGACAACTCGCGAGTTTTCGACAAGCGGTTGCAAGAGCGAGTGATCGGCGCTGTGCAGAATCCTGCGCTCGTCGAGAAGCTGAAATCGTTCAAATCGACGCAATTGAAGGGGGCGCTTTTCATCCGTGAATTGCTACTTCGATCTCTGATCAATGTGATCGTCGAAGATTTGATCGCGGATGTTCCCTCCCACCTCGCCCGGCAGAATCCTCCCCCTCCCAATGATCGCGGGAAAGCGATGGCGAATCGAGTTCCTCCGCTCACCGCCGAGCAACAGCAAAAACATGCGGCTCTCATGTATCGGCTGACGGAAGATCGAAAAAGCCACGAGAACGAATTAACGGCGATGGAAAAACTATTCCGCAAGGCTATTGTCTCGAAAATTCCAGGTCGCGGCGATCCGCGTGGTGAAAACGATGCCGGTCCGCCCGACGACCGTCCCGAACCGCGAGGGGGACGAGGTCGCCCCGGTTTTCCTCCGCAGAATTCTGATAACGACAATCGCCCGCCGCGATCATTCGGTAAAGGTCCGCGCGAACGCCCGACGGAACCCAGGCAGCCCTGATGACGTTTCTCGCGAACCGCGTGATTTCTGCACCGGGTCTATTGTCGAGCGGACCTGACTCTCTGTAGTCTGCATGCATCGATCTCGCAGTGGAATATGTCGCAGAGATCTCTTCGCTGGTACGCATAAAAAGCAAAGTGAGCAGGCGGTGTCTTCAACGTCATCGATCGCGGAACAGGTTCGCCGGTTCGAAGAATTCATCCGCGTCGATCCCGCGGGTCGCGGGCTGTTGAGTACCGACGACGTGGCTCATCCGCTCTGTGCGGGTGAACTGCAAGGGGCCGCCGCCGATCTTGCGCAGCGCGGGAAATGCGTCGCCATCATCACCGGATTTTTCATCCCCGGAGCACAAATCCCTTCGGCGGAAACCGACGGCCCTCCCGGCGCGCTGCTGCTGGCATCGGCACTCGAACAACTGGGACAAACCTGCTTCGTGATCACCGATGAACCTTGCGCGAGCGCCGTGCGCGCCGCCGGTCGAGCGTACGGTTTCGATGTCGGGCGAATACTCTCCGCGCCGCACGAATCGAGCGTATGGGTTCGCGAATTCTTCACCCACGGGCCGGGGCGCGAGTTGACGCATCTGATTTCGATCGAGCGCGTCGGCCCCAGTCACACGCTCGCATCGCTTGAAGCACAAATCCGGCTCAATCCTGCACCGATTGAAAAATTTACAAATGAAGTCCCGCTGGACGAACGGGACCGCTGCCATAACATGCGGGGGCTGATCATCGATGAATTCACCGCCGATTTGCATCGACTCTTCGATGCCTTGCCGCAGTATCGGCCATCGGCGAAGTCGATCGGCATCGGCGATGGGGGGAACGAAATCGGCATGGGAAAGATCCCCTGGGAGGAGCTGGCTCGTCGGCTTCCCGGGGCGACCGCGCCGCTCATTCCGTGCCGCGTTTCGGCTGATTGGAACATCCTCGCCGGGACGAGCAATTGGGGAGCTTTTGCCTTGGCAGCAGCGACTTTACTGCATGTAGGCCGCATGGAATTCCTCCAGCCGTGGGACAGCGAACATCAGCGAAAAGTCCTGGAAATCATGGTCGCTGAAGGTCCGGCGGTCGACGGCGTCACCCGACTGCCACAGGCGACCGTCGACGGATTGCCGTTATTAACCTACCTGCAACCCTGGCAGGGAATCCGCCGCATCCTCGGCCTCGATCCGTGAAAGAGACCAAACATCGGCAGGAGGGAAGAGGGATCGTAAATCGATAACCTGTCAATCCCGCTTGCCGCTTTTCAGCAGTCGCACGGGAGCCGAGATTTCGATTTCTGCATTTTCCAATTTCCCGAGAGAAATCCTCTGGAGTGAAATTCGAGGACTTGGTAACTTTCGCGGATGACGCTGACGTCAGCGCCCAACCGACCGCTTCACTGACACGAGCTCAACGACATGACAGGCTACACAGTTCATACCGGATCGACCGAAAAATTCAGCTCGGCGTGGGACCGCATTTTCAGCGGCGACGAATCGGCCCCCGCGAAAAAATCGCCTCGCAAAGCCGCCAAGAAATCCGCGGCCAAAGCCGGCAAAAAGAAATCGGCGCATAAAGTCAAATCCAACAAGAAATCCAAATCCTGAACCGTCGGCGAGGCACATATGCACTGTGCCGAATCGGACCGAGTATCACACTTCCATCGAACGTTCATTTCCAGTCGTGCTCACAATATTTTCATCGCCGTCAATCGGGCGATGAAACCCAATCACTTCACTTCGCCTGTCGAATATAGAATTCCCGTTACGATCCTTCTCTCTGTGAAACATGGAGGTCAGCAGTGTCGGATCAACAATTCACCAGCTCATCGCTGGATCAACCCCTGTCTCAATCGAATGCTTCGGCCCCGCAATCAGATGATGAATTCGAAGAAATCACCAGCGATGAAGTCGATCGTATCGTCGCCACGCTGGATGAATTGATCGAAATCTGTCACAGCGAGAACATCAAGTACTACCTCGAAGAA
>JBJXGP010000311.1:0-16160 GCA_046160425.1 Planctomycetaceae bacterium | reverse complement strand
GTCGGCGGGTCGATTTTAGAAAGCCATTTTGCTTGCTCCTTTGGTCCGAGGTTTAACTCGTGAATCACAGTCCCGAATAAACTCACAAACAAGTCTCGTTTTACAGTTCCCTCTTGCGTCCGCAGTGGCCCTATTGCTCGACGTAAGGATTCTGGCAAGCTTTCGATACCTTTGTGCAACTGTTCTGACGAAATACCAATTTCTGCCGCAGCCAGAATGAGATCGACTTCTGAATCAAACCGCTGAGCCAAAACAACCACTGGGTCGGTATCGCTGACTTTACTGCCCGTTCGTTCGACAGCTTTGGTGAATCGTTCACGATCTTGGTCAAGAAATGCCTGAAACTGTTCATGACTTGGATAGGATGCCTCTACAAGTTTGACCTCTATCGCTGTGTAGGCCGATCTGTTTTCGAGCACGGCGTCACGAATTTGATCCTTCTTGTCTTTCATGCCGCGAGCATGACACGACATACATGATAATCCATTGATAACCGCTCGATCCGGACGCCCCGGGTCGCTGACGATATCGGTCGGACCGACGTCAATTCGCTTTCCGCTATCGTCGATCAGCATGTAGGCCTGAAGCCCATTGGGAAGATTCCAGATGAGTTCACCCCCGGCATGCTGAAATGGGTTTGAGACGTCTGGCATCACGACTTTTGGACCCAACGGTCGATCAAACAGATTTCGCTCCGGAAAATCTTGCAGACCTGCACCAGCTTGCTTCTCTCGTAGCGGTTTGAAATCGTAACTTTTCCAGTATGCGCCTTGCGTGAGATCGGAGAAATGTCGTTCGATCAGGCGGTTGTTATTGGAAACTCCCGAACCATTAAACCCCGCGCGAGCGACTTGATTTGCAGAGAGATTTTTCTGAACATTGATTTTTAATCGCTGTTCGAGCTCCACGTCCGTCAGCGGGATGTCGAGTATGTCGTGATACAAAGGCGGAATAGACGCTTTTGCGACAAACCAGTCCGCTCGGACGTAAGGGAGTAGAGACCGGGTTCTCGCGTAACACGACTTTGCTTTGTCTGAATCGTAAATGACACCGTATGGATTTTCCGCCAAAATGTGGTTCCACGTCTCTGGCGTCCAGCGATAGTCGCGCAGGTCGATACGCAGAATCGTTCTGACGGGATCAATCGGCTGAGGAATGACAATGTCGCTTCCCCAAGAGAGGCTGTTGACGAGTTTGCTGAGTGCCCGACGATATGTTTCCAACTCGTCGTCAGAGAAATTATTGACATTGTAAAGATGCGTGATCGTGAAGTATCGAATAAACGGCAAATCTTGTGGATTCTCTTTCTCGATGACATCCAAGTCATTTGAAATAAAATAGAGAATGTCTGTGGGAGAAATTGCTTTTCGCGAAACGCGCGGCGACCAGTCGATAGCACCGCTATCAATCCAACGTTTGATCTTGTCAATTTCCATCTTGCTGAGAGGCTCAGCGTCTTTTGGCATCGCGCCTGTTTTGACCTGCTTGTAGAGCGTCGAATTTATGGAGTCGCCGGGAACTATAAACTTCCGTTGAACGAGCCGACCACGGTTCAGGATGAAGTCGATCCCACCTTCGGCGCTACCTTGCGCATGACAGTCACCACAGCGCTGTTCGAGAATCGTTTTTACATCGCGGGCCAGGGGATCACTCACTTGAGCGAATGTCGGCATACAAAGTAAAAGATGCGACATCCCACAAAACAAAATGAAAAAACGCGATTGCATGGACTTGCCCCGGATCATATTTTCCTCCTGCAAGGATTCATCAGGGAACGCCTCCGAAAACATGATTTCGCGTCAAATGGTTGCCTACACGACGACGAAGTGACCCGCATGAACAGTTACAAATTCGTGCGAAATTCACGCCGATTTGATGGGGAAGTGCAAACGCCATTATAACAAGTCTTGGCCAACTATACAAACACTTTAGACTTGATTGCGAATCGGAATCGCAATTGTCAAATGCAGTTGCTACCGACGGCTTTAGGAATCAATTTCCAGTCCGCAAATGTAACCCAGCCGCGTCCATTCGCGGAAATCTTCATGCAACGCAGAGCCGATCTCTTCGGGCAAATCGGGTGCGGCTTCGAAAAGCTGTTCGAGGGCGGCGGCGAGTGAATGTCCTTGTTGCAACGCCCCAAGCAGCACGTATTGTCGCTCGAGCAACGGGGCGCGATGCACGATGTAATCGCGGCGGGTGACGGCGAGCAGCGTCGGGTGCGGGTCGGGGATGTGTGGGGCAGTCGCGGTGTGTGCTGCATCGAGATGACGGACCGCGCTGACATAATGTTGCACCGGATATTTCAATTCGATCAAGCGAAACGCCGGGTTCATGAGGACTTTGACTCGCGTGAAATCGTCGGGGGCGAGCGACTGAAAGCGATCCCACGGAAACGGTGGGAGTTCTTCGATCCCCGGTCCGTCGAAGACATCCGCATACAACCGTTCGAGCCGCGCTAGGTCGATGAGAAAGTCGGTCCAACCTTCGGTGGCCGAACTGCCGAACGTCTCGCCGCGCGATTCGATCAGATACGCAGGGAAATGTTTGCCGAGATCGGCGAGCGTATAGCTGCGTGACGGGTAGCGCCGGATGTAATCGAACGCGAAGCCGTCGAAGACCGACTCGCCGAGTGCGTGCTGTAACGCGGGGAACTCGGCACGCAGGCATTCGATCAGCCGGGCGAAATAGGCGTGGTTGTAGATTTGCAGTCGCTCGATCGACGTGAGCTGTTGAGAACGCGAGATGACCGCTTCCAGATTCTCGGCGGTGACGTCGAGTTGTTCCCTCGCGACGCCGGCTTCGATCCCTTGTTGCACACCGGCGGGATGCGCGATGAGTTGCTGCATCCATTGCTGAATGTCGTGCAATTGAGGGGCATCGGATTGGGGTTGTGATGATGAGGAAGTCATTCGACATCCGCCGAAACATACGCGGCCGGGTGCGGGAATGCATGAGCATATGCGTCAGCGGCAGGATCAAATTGATGCTCGGCTGTCGCAGCGAAAACTTCACCGCCGAGCATGCGTTTGGCTTTGAGAACCTCTGCGTGAACGATGGGGAATTCGGGGATCCGCGCATCCCATTCGAGCAGCGTAGAAACGCGGCCGATGCGATCGATGACCAGCCGATAAAGCTCCCAGACCGGGTCGACGACGATGCCATCGTGCGTGTCGATGAGGTGTGTCCCACAATTCGTATGTCCGGCGAGATGAATCTGCACGACATGCTCGGCGGGAATTTGCTCAACGTATTCGACCGGATCGAAGTTGTGATTGACGCTCGACACGTAGACGTTATTGACATCGAGCAGCAAGCCGCAGTTTGTCTCCGTCGTCATCGCTCGCAGAAACTCCCATTCGGTCATGTCCGATTGAGCGAACGTGACGTAACTGCTGGGGTTTTCGAGAATCAGCGGACGTTCGAGAAACTCCTGCACGATGTTGATGCGCTCGATCACATGAGTTAACGTCTCGGCGTTGTAGGGGAGCGGCAAGAGATCGTGCGTGTTGACTCCGGCGACTCCCGTCCAGCAAAGATGATCGGAAACCCACACCGCGCGGGTCTCGTCGGCGAGTTTTTTGAGACGCTCGAGATATTGAAAGTCAAGCGGCGACGTGCTGCCGATCGACAGCGAAACGCCATGCATGACGATCGGGTATCGCTCGGCGAGTTGCCGCAAAACATGCCGGGGGCGGCCTTGCGAATCCATGAAGTTTTCGGAGATGATCTCGAACCAGTCCACGGGAGGGAAATGCTGAAGCAGATGCCCGAAGTGAACGGTTCGCAAGCCGACGCCGAATCCGAGATCGGGATGTCCCAGGCGAGGCCTCGGCATGATTCATGGTCCTGAGAAAACGATCGCTGGAAAAGACGTGCGACATGCGTTCGAGTTTTGTCGCGATTATCCCTTTTGGGGTTCGGGGGCGGGGCCGAATTCTTTTCCTGTTTCTTTCATCGCCTTTTCAAAAGCGGTGCGGGCATCCTGCCAGATGCTGTCCATCAAGGGGACGTGACAGCTTCCTTGGCCTTTGCAGGCATTTTGTCCGGGGTCTTTGCCGCAGCCACCTTGCCCTTTGCAATCGTTGCTGCCACCGCACGTGTGTTCGGTCGCCAGCGCGCAGGCACCTTTTCCGGCACAGTCGTTTTCTCCCCCCTTCCCTTTCCCCTTGCAGGTGTTCAACCCTCGGCAGACATGTTTTTCGCTGAGGATAACCGGCTCTGAGATCGCTGCTTCGCCGGTCGGGTTCGCGGCATCGGGGGGGGCGGACGGGGAACTCGTACCGGCCGATTTTGGGGGTGGCTCTTGTTGAGAGGAGCACCCGACAGCCCCTCCGGCGAGCATCCCCCCCAGCGCAGAAATGCTCAAGCGATGAAAATCCCGGCGGTTGAAATCATTCGTGGACATGGGGGGATCCTTTGTTGACGGAAGGAATGGATATCGACATGGACGCTTCGACGAAGACGAAGAGCAGCTTGTCTGCGGTTGAATTGACAGCGCGACCATGAACCTCAATTTGGAGTTTATTCACTTGCGGATACGAGTTATATTTCACGGCCTTCCATCTCACAATCCTCGCCGCATCACGTCAAGTCTCGATGCCGTGAATTGGTCTTCCTATTCCACCCAGATATCCGATTCTGTTGTTTTTCGGTCGGCAGATCCTAAGAATTCCGAAAACTTCTCGTCTTCCGCAGAGTTCCCCCCGCCCTTAATGTCATCTTGATTGATCGATTTTGACGATAACGATAACGATTCGAGACGGCATCGTCTGGGACGGAGTCCACCTCGCTTGGGGAATAAGGATATTCTGTATGTACAATTTACGTTTGGTTGTTTGTCATTTGTTCTGCCTGGCGATGATATCGAGCGGATCGGCGATGGCCGAACATCAGGGAATCGCCTGGCGGACGGATATGAAGCAGGCCTACCGCGAGTCGCGCGAGACCGGCAAGCCGATGTTTGTCCAACTCACAGCGGACTGGTGCGGTTATTGCACGAAAATGAGAAAGACGACCTTCACGGAACAGCAAGTCGTCGACTGCATTAACGAGTCGTTCATTCCCCTCATGATCGATACCGACGAGAACGAGAAGTTCGCACAAGCGGTGGGGCTGGAAGGGTTGCCGACCTCGGTCATCATCAGTCCCAAGCTGGAAATGCTCGAAAAGCTGACGGGATACAAGACATCGTGGGAACTGTCGAAAGTCTGCGGCAAATATCAGAGCGAGTCGGAAGACATTCACTCGCTCGTCGAAGCCGATGTCGAAAGCCAAGAGCCGACTCAAGCCGCGAGTCGTGAGGAATTGATTTCAGAAGATCAGCCGACAGCAACGCAGGACTCCGTCGCGGACAACGCGACATCACATCGTGACGACGCAAGCGACGTGAAAAGTCAAGTGCGCAGCCGGAACAAAGGACTTCCTCCGCTGGCGTTCGACGGTTATTGCCTGGTGAGCGCGCTGGACGATCGCAAGCTCGTCGAAGGGTTGCCTCAATTCGGCGTCACGTATGCCGGCAAGATGGTCTTCTTTGTGTCGCAGGAGCATCGCGACACGTTCATTGCTCATCCCCTGCGGTACTGGCCCGGCAACAACGGAATTTGTCCGGTCTCGGCGGTCGAAGGAGAACTCAATTCGGACGGACATTTGCAGTTTGCCACCGTCTACCACAATCGGCTCTGGTTATTCTCCGATGAAGCGCATCGCAATCGGTTCATCGAGAATCCCGCGGCATTTGCGGCTCGGGAATCTCAGCAGAAGTAGGCGACATTTGTCGTAAACGGTTGACGGTTTCGATGACGGCTGCGGCCGCATGATCGATCTCATCCCGCGTGTTAAAACGCCCGATGCCGAACCGGATGCTGGCTCGACTCAACAGATCGTTTACCCCCATCGCTCTGAGCACGTGGCTCGGTTCGGGATCGGCGGACGAACACGCAGAACCGGAACTGACGGCGATCGTTTTCAGTCCGTTCATCAGGGCTTCGCCGTCGACTCCTGAAAAGCTGACGTTGAGATTGCCGGGGAGCCGCTGAGTCGGATGGCCGTGCAAGATTATGCCGGTTAACGTTTGCAGACGCTTCCACAAATGGTCTCGAAGTTCGGCGAGGCGGACTGCTTCCTCCGCCATCGTTTCGCGGGCGATCTCGCACGCCGCGCCAAAACCGACGATCAAGGGGACGGGGAGCGTGCCGCTGCGGAGATGGCGTTCGTGTCCGCCGCCGTCAAGCAGCGGCTCAATGAGAATGCGCGGCGAACCTCCTCGGATATAGAGAGCGCCGACTCCCTTTGGGCCATAGAGTTTGTGGGCCGAGAAACTCATCAGATCGATCGGGAGTTGAGCGAGGTCGATCGGGAGTTTTCCGACCGCCTGGGTTGCATCGGTATGAAAGAGAACCCGTTTCTGCCGGCAGAGGTGGCCGATTTCTGCGACGGCGTTGATGCTGCCGACTTCGTTATTCGCCCAAATGACCGACGCAAGAACCGTATTGTTGCGGATCGCTTCGGCGACTTGCTGAGGGTCGACGTTGCCGAATTGGTCGATCGGTAATAGCGTCACGGCATAACCGGCACGCTGCAAACGTTTTGCCGGGTCGATGATCGAGCGGTGTTCTCCCGCGTTGATAATGAGATGACTTCCGGGGCGTGCGGCTCTCATGATCCCTTTGAGGACCATGTTATTCGATTCGGTCGCGCCGCTGGTGAAGATCAGGCGATCGGCCTCGGTCCCCAGCGAACCGGCAATTTGGCCGCGAGCGAAATCGACGGCTTTAGCTGCTTCCCAGCCGTAGGCATGGTTGATACTGGCCGCATTGCCGAACGCTTCCTGAAAATAGGGAGACATGGCCTCCCAGACTCCGGGATCGATCGGCGTCGTAGCATGATGATCGAGATAGATAGGACGATTCGACATCGCGGCTAACAGTCCGTTGAACAGAATCTCGTTCTCAAGCTCCGCTTGCGATTCTCTTCACTCACGATCTCAACTCAATTGGCGAATCGGTTCCGCCGCGGTGGCGGCTTTGAGGACATCAGGATGTGTATCGCGGAGTGTACGCAACGTACCGACGTCGAGCAAGGTATGCAGGATCGTGGAGACCAATTGGGGAACCGTGACGGGATCCGACGACGGTTCCGATACGTCTCGATTCGATGTGCCGATAATCTGGCCCATCTTCCAGCCTCCCCCGGCGAGCAGCAGCGGGCCGATGTTCCCCCAGTGATTCCGTCCCCCTTTTTGATCGATGCGAGGAGTGCGGCCCATTTCTCCGCAGCAGACCAGCAGAACCTTATCCGAAAGCCCTCGCTCTTCGATATCTTCGAGAAATGCCGAAACGGCGTGATCGAACGGGCGTCCGCAATAGCGCATCCCTTCTTCGACCCCTGCGTTGTTGTCATCGGCGTGATTATCCCACACGAAACTGGTGGTGACGGTGATGAAGCCGCATCCTGCTTCGCACAGTCGCCGGGCCAGCAGCATTAATTTTCCCAACGATTTCACATGATCGAGGTAATGCTGGTAGTTATTCCATTTCTTGTCGATCTGGTCGGGACCGATCAGCCCGGCGGTATCGTACCGCGCGACGGTTCTGGGATCTTCGCGAGAGAGATCGAACGTATTGGCGACGTCACCCAGAATCGTTTGAAACGCGCGATCGCGGATTTGATCGAGTCCATTGGGGTCGACTTGCCCTGCCAGGTTTCGACGCAAATTATCGAGATGTGCCAACAGCACCCGGCGCTCGCCGAGACGGTCCAGCGGCAGGTTCAATTTCAGATTGTTCTGCATGTCCCCTTCGGCACCGGGGACGAACGGAGTGAACCCGGCACCGACGTTTCCCGTGGCGTCGAATCGGCCGAAGCTGGTGATTTCCGGTCCGGTGGATGGGTCAACCGCACGTGGAAAGAGCAAGGCATTCGTGGGAACCCCGTTCACGGGATGATTCGTCCCCGCCACGCGTGCGAACAGCGAACCGATGTTCGCCCCCTGCGTCGCCCGACCGACAATCGTCTTGATGTCGTGACTCGCATCGCCGGGAACAAACGACCGAACGACGGCGAGTTGATGCATCCTCTGCGCCAGCAGGGGAAAAGTTCCTCCCAGAGTGATTCCCGGAATGGATGTGGCGACTTCTCCCGTGGCACTGCGGATTCCAAGCGGAGCGGTCATCTTGGGATCGAAGGTTTCGGTCTGAGTCGGTCCCCCTTGCATGAACAGAAAGACAACCGATTTTCCCGTCACCGGAGAGACTGACGACGGTGCCGCGTGGACACCGAGATTTCCGTATCCGGAGAACGCCGCGCCGCCGAGAGCTCCCAGTCCGATTTGCAGGACGTTTCGTCGATTCCAGTGACGCGAGGAGTCAAAAATCTGTAGCATGGCGACCGTTTTCCTGCGAGGTGGTTCTCACAAATCAACCGTCTTTAATATATCGTTTCGCTTCGGTGGCGACAATTGCGATCTGGGAGGATTGCCTTCGTGGCGGTTCGCTCGGCGACGGCTCCGGCATTGAACGAGTTAACGTTCATTCGCATTGTCGCTTTAATGCAGCAACGATCTTGGGAATATCGTAGTTCACGAAATAATGACGCCCGAAGAAACCGACGTGTGCAATGCAAGTGTGGTCGTTGCGAGCGATTGATGCTGGACGATCGACGTTCGGAATGGGTGTCCACCCGTCGTCGGGTATCGAGAACAGTTCAGACGCCTTGTCTTTGGTCTGTATGCCGTAAGCAATCACGTACTTCGGCGGACATTTATCTAAATAGTCCTGAAGCAGCGGGCATCGTTTCGCCCACACTTCATCGTCACTGGGAAGTTGTGGCGTTTCTGGCGGGTGCCAATTGCCGTTGGGACGCGGAATTGGACAGCATTCCATCAGAAAGGTATTGCCAGATCGTCGGCCAAGCTGATCTCGCCAATAACGTCTCCATTCTGTTCGTTTATTCCAATCTGGGTGACCTTCGATAGCCAGAGAGAAACGAGCCGCTGTATTCCACTGCCTTACCGGATTACCCTTTTTGGCAAAGGGATTAACATCCGCAGCGGGGCCAAGCTTGCGCTCGTGAGCCTCACGTAGATCTTCGATCCGTTCAAATTTCAATCTGGCTTTGAGATTCTGCTCGTAGTTCTTTTCCGGAGCCTTTTCTTCAAGTCCTAGAAACAGAATGTTCGCACACTTTTCAGAGGATCCATAGCCCAGAAATTCAATGAGTGGCTTCCAATCATTGGTTGGCAAGTTGCGTCTCCTGGATTTAGCAGAAGATCAGTCGAGAACGGCTGATCTTACGGCATTCGCGTCCTCATCATGGCTTCGAAGCCCGCCTGTTGAAAATGGACATCAGTCGTGAGCGCCAGTGCTATTCCTCGCTGTTCCATTACAATGAACGAAAGGCAGTCCGTCAGCCCCCAATCTTTATCAGGACGATCGCGAAACAGTTGAAGTGATTGCCTCATCAGTTGCTCTGAAAGGGAAACGACTTCAACCTGAGGGTCGGACGACAGGACGTCGAAGAGCTGAACGGCGGCATGTCGACGACGCTTCATCGATAATGCGTTTCCAATCTCAAGAACAACAGCCTGTGTTGTCACCAACATTGTGCCGGCAGCTTTTAATTCCTCTGCCAATTCTACTGCCATCGCATGGTGCTGGTCAGCCTTGGATGCGAGTGCAATCGCATAAGCGGTGTCGAGAAAAACCTCAGCCATCTTCGCTCTTCCCGCCGTAAAGATAATCGTCGATATTCTCCGCCCAGTCGGGGGGGCCGTCGAGGTTCAATGAACGGGCGACGTCGAGAAATGAATCGGCCTTTAACGTATCGGGCGGAACGGGTTCGATCGTAATCCGCACGCGCGTGTTCGGCTCCAGTTCCAACGGATCGTCCGGGCGGAGCACCTGCCCGTCGAAGGTGGCGTCTATTTTCTTGATCATGATTTCTTCCTTGCACGTGACAAGACTCATGGTCATTAGAACCGGTGGATGAACATTACGTCAAGTCCCTTCATCGCGTCTTCACCACCGCAATGCGTTTTCGTTGTAGCGGAACATTCTTGGTTTTCACCTTGTAGTTGATACAATGTGGGTTCGCACTGTTTCGCGACCCCTAACGACTCCTCTACATCGGCGTTACGACTATCATGACACTCTCTTTTCGGTCGAGTTCGCTCGTCTCTTCGTTATTCGTCGTGTCGCTGCTGCACACGTTTGTGCCGGTCGCAGTGGCGGATTCGCCTTGGAAAAAACACATCGTTCACCAAGGCTTCCAGACCGTGACCGCCGTGGCGGGCGATTATTCGGGCGATGAACTTCCCGACATCATCAGCAACAGCGGTGGAAAAACGAGATTGTTCGTCGCACCCGACTGGAAAGAAATCATCCTCGACGAAACGCCGGGATACGATTGCATTCACAGCGAATCGTTCGATGTCGATTCTGACGGCGATCTCGATTACATCGGTGCGCGCTACAGCCCCGGCTTGATCTTCTGGCTCGAACAGCCTGAAAAACCGCTCGCGCAGAAATGGAATCTGCGCATCCTTGATGATCAACTCAACGGCATTCACGGACTGCTCAAGGGAGACGTCGACGGTGACGGCAAGTTCGATCTCATCGCCAACAGCGGTCAGCCGAAAGGCCCGTTCCACAATTCGATCGGTTGGCTGAAAGTCCCCGCCAACCCGCTTCAAGTCGCTCAATGGGAGCGTTACATCCCCGCACAGCACGATGCGCCGGGACTGTCGCACTACATGGGGATCGGCGACGTCAACGGCGATGGCCGCCCCGACATCGCTTCCGCCGCCAAAGGGGGTCCGCAAGCCGAACCGGAGACCGGCGAATGGTTTGCCTGGTGGGAGGCCCCCGCCGACCCGCGAACCGACGGCTGGAAAAAGCATTTGATCGCCGATCAGCAACCCGGAGCGACAAACATACATCCCGCCGATGTCAACGGCGACGGCAAGGTCGATTTCATCGCCTCGCGCGGGCACGGACAAGGGGTGATCTGGTTTGAAGCACCCGAGTGGACCTTGCACGTCATCCATCCCACATTGACCGAACCGCACTGCCTCGCCGCGGTCGATCTCGATGCCGATGGCGACATCGACGCCGCCACGTGTGCATACGGTGATAAGGTCGCCGCCTGGTTCGAAAACGATGGGAAGGGAAATTTCACCACGCACGTTGTCGGGACCGATCAGGCCGCTTATGATCTGAGAGCCTTCGACATGGACGAGGATGGCGACCTCGACCTGCTGATCGCCGGCCAGGCGAGCCAGAACGTCGTCTGGTATGCGAACCCCTTGAAGACAAAGTAAGGCGAGCGGGGGACGTAAGTCCCCTGTCCCTTCATATCGCGAGTCAACACATTCGTAACGAGAACATCCATGAATCGACGAGAATTTTTATCGACGAGCGTCATCGGCATCGCTGGGCTTTCTTCCTTGGCTCATGCTGCTTTGGGAGCAAGGCCATCACATCGTCTTCGATTCGCTCCGCATCAAGGCATGTTCCAACTTCTCGCCGGTGAATCACCGCTCGAACAGATCGAGTTTCTGTCCCAGAAAGGTTTCACCGCATTAGACGATCGCTATTTGCTTCGTCGATCTACCAGTGAAATTTCTCATCTCTCGCAGGCACTTGCCGACCGGCAGATGACTTGGGGAGCCGGTCTCATTTGGGAAGATTACGGAGCTTCTATACTCGACAATGCATTCAGAGGGGATCTGAGTTTTTCGGCATCGATGTCTCGTGCGATGCAAACCGCTCGCGAGATTCCTGAATTCAACCGGGGCATCGTCGCCCCGGGACGGCTGCAAGAAGGACGGTCGCGAAGTCACCAACTCCAAGCGGTCGCCGAAATGTTGCAGCCCATCGCTGAGGAATCTCTGCAATTCGGCCTGGAGTTGCTGCTGGAGCCGCACGGTCAACTACCGGGATCGGAACCGATGTTGCTCGATTCCATCGAACACGCCGTGGAATTGTGCGAACTCATTGGCCATCCGTCGGTCAAGATCGTGTACGACGTCTATCGGGAATCGATGAACGGTCGCGATGTGATCGATGACCTGGCCCGCTGGGGATCGCACATCGGCTACTTTCGAATCGGCGATGTCCCGGGAAATAAAGAGCCGGGGACGGGGACGTTTCCCTTTCTGTCGTTCTTCCAACAACTGATCGATCAACAGTTCGCGGGAATCATCGGCATGGATCACGGCCTCTCGCAACCCGGCCTTCAAGGCGAACTCGCCGTGTTGGAAAGTTATCGTAATCTGCTGGACCGGTTGTGAGTTGTAAGGGATCAACTCGTTCCTGAGCTTCCGCTTGGGCACGCCAGTCTTCGAGCGCTTCCGCTTCGACAAATAAAATTATCATTTCAGAGTTTGGAGAAATTCAGTGAAAGCATCCGTGGTATTACTCCCCGGCGACGGGATTGGTCCCGAAGTGGTGGCCGAGGGAGAACGAGTTCTCAAGGCGGTCGCCGATCGCTTCAAACATCAGTTCGAGTTTTCAACGCATCCGATCGGCGGGAACGCGATCGACGATTTCGGAACGGCGCTACCCGATTCGACTCTGGCAGCGTGCAGGAAATCCGATGCGGTGTTGTTGGGGGCGGTCGGTGGTCCGAAGTGGGACGACCCGAAAGCGAAGACCCGCCCCGAAGTCGGCTTGCTCAAGATCCGCAAGGAACTCGGTCTGTTCGCCAATCTGCGACCGATCAAGACCCATGCGAAGTTGCTCGATGCGTCACCGCTGCGAGCGGAGTTGGTACGTGACGTCGATATTTTGTTCTTCCGCGAATTGACCGGAGGATTGTACTTCGGGCCGTCGGGTCGCAAGCCTCATCCTTCGGGAGAAGAAGCATTCAGCACGATGGTTTATTCAACCGAAGAGATCGCCCGCATCGTCCGCATGTCGGCGATCGCCGCCAGGTCTCGCCGGAAAAAAGTGACGCTGGTCGACAAGGCGAACGTGCTCGAAGTCTCGCGGCTTTGGCGAGAGGTGACGACGCAGATCATGGCCGAGGAATTCTCTGACCTGGCCTATGACGTGGTGCTGGTCGATGCGATGGCGATGTATCTGGTCTCTCGCCCGCGTGATTTTGACGTCGTCGTCACCGAAAACATGTTCGGCGACATCTTGACCGACGAGGGTTCGATGATCACCGGTTCGCTGGGGATGCTCCCCTCTGCCTCGCTGGGTTCCTCCGGTCCGGGATTGTACGAGCCGATACACGGCTCGGCCCCCACCATCGCCGGCAAGGGGATCGCCAACCCACTGGCGACGATTCTCGCCGCGGCGATGCTGTTGCGGCATTCGCTGGGACTGGAACAGGAAGCCGCCGCGGTGGAAACGGCTGTCGGTCGGGTTCTCGATCAAGGATACCGCACAGCCGACATCGCCTCCGGCGGCCCCCGCATCGGGACTCGCGAGATGGGAGATCGGGTGCTGGGGGATTTGGGGTAGCGTGCGTCCATCTGACTATTAGGTAATGATGCTACCAAGATGTTTGTGTGTCGTAGATGTACTTGATAAAATGGGTTGAATGCATCGTGTTTGGCGAGCTGCATTTGTGCAAGGTTCATCGCGGGGAAAAATTTGTCGCAATTGCACGGAATCTGCAAAATCATGTTGCCATTTTGATTCGCTTGCGTATGCTGATAAGTAATCGCCCCCTGTAAAAGTGTCTGAGGTATTTTCAAGCGTCACTTCGATGATGATCGAAAATTTGTCTGCCGAGTGTTGACGATCGAATTGCCGAGAATTGACGGTAGTCCGCAGCATCCCACTCCATGACACCAAACAGCGACTTCCGTGACGGCGTTCATGTTTGAAGTATGTTCCATTACGTTTCGGGCCCCCCGTTTCCTGACTGTGCATGCTTAATGGACGAAGCTGCCAGCCGCTGGTATGCACAAGGAGCAATCGAGAGCAAAGGATTTCCCAAGAACGGAGTAATCGCTCTTCTCGGTTGCGGCGGTATGCAGTATGGATGTGATTCTTCGCGGATACGAAGTGAACCACCCCACGTGGTTCTACTTGTCATTCTTGCTGATCATGGCGGTCTTTTTCCGCTTTAACCGCATCTGGTCGATTCGAAATCTCGACCTGGTGCTGCTCTTGCTCCTTTCACCCGGACTCCTGATCGTGAGGGAGCAGCCGAATTTCGGCTACGCCTGGCTGTTCAGCGTCACAAGTCTGATCCTGATTCGACTCTTTCTCGACGGCTGGTTGCAGCGTCGGCCGCGTCATGAGCCGAATCTGAATGTGCAGGGGTTGGGATTTCTATGCGTCTGTGCGTTCGCCTTTCTGATGACCCAGGCGTTTACCGAACCTCCACCCGCCTCGACGATGGAAACCGTGAGAAAGGCCGATCGGCTTCTCAAGTTCCAGGCCGGAGAGCAGATCGCAACTCTCGATTCTGATGGTAACCATCAGATCATGGCAGGTCCGGCGACTCAACTGCTCACGGCGCCGCTGGTCCCCCCCTCAAAAGCGGTCGCCGCCCACCATGCATCGGGACGTCCCGGCGAGAATTCATCCCAACTCGACTATGAACTGATTGCATCAAGATTATTGGCGGTACTTTCACATGTGGCGGTGATCTGCGGGCTGATCGCACTGGCTCACATTCATTTCGGCGACGCACCCATCGGGCTGGCTATGGCGACGTTGTACCTGTTGGTGCCGTGTACGGCTTACGACGTGGGCAAGGTCATTTATGTGCTGCCGGCGGCGCTGATTGTGTGGGCTTTGGTCGCGGTTCGGCGTCCGATGTGGTCCGGCGCATTGTTAGGATTGGCGTGCGGGATCTTGTTTTTCCCCGTCTTTTTGCTCCCTTTGTGGGCCGCTTATTATGGAAAGCAAGGGGCCATACGCTTCGTGGCCGCGCTGGCATTGGTGGCTGCGGTGCTGGTTGGCAGCCTGGCGCTCACGTCAGTCGATTCCTCGTCGTTTGTCCGTCAGACGATGGGATCGATCGACTGGTCGGCGTTGCGATTCTCGGGTATCGAAACCGAAGGTTTCTGGACCCGTTACGGCGATGCTTACCGGATGCCTGTCTTCGTGGCATTTATGCTGATGCTGATCGGGTTGACGATCTGGCCGAGAGAAAAAACGATGGAACATCTGATTTCGCATTCGACGGCGATCGTCGTCGCGACGCAGTTCTGGTATCCGCAGCAGGGGGGAGTGTATCTGTTGTGGTATATTCCACTGCTTCTGGTCGTTGTTTTCCGGCCCAGGCTCACTCAGCACAAGCCTCTGCAAGCCGGAGAACCCGGTGCCAACGCCGCTCGAACGGTCTGGGCCGCACCGCATGTGAAGGCTTCATCCTCGAAGCAAACCGCAATATTTCGTTTGCGCGGGGATTGAAAGCGTGCTGGAAGGAGCGAGCTTTGCCGATGATGTGAAGTGAAGATTGCGTGAAAAATTCCGCGAATTGTTGTATCCAATTTTTTGGATGAGTTGACAGTCGCGTGACTTGTGAGTTAAATAGGTATCGGGAGACTTGGGTAACATTGTGTGCCTGCCCAAGCGGGGAAATCGGAACTTTTTCTAGGAAACGGAGAATACGAAGCATGCGCCTGGGAATCATCACTACACTCGCGTTGGTCGCCATGGTTTTTGCATCCGCCGACCGGCAAGCGGACGCTCGACCCGACTATTTGAAGAAATTCCTCGAGACGTATCCGGACGTTAAGGCTGCCGCCGAACTCAAATGTGGGGCCTGCCACGGCAAGGACAAGAAGAATCGCAACAACTACGCCAAGGCCGTCGGCACCGCCTTGGGAGCCAAGAACGTCAAGGACGCCGACAAGATTGCCGAAGCATTGAAAGCCGCCGAAGAAAAAGACAGCGCCACCGAAGGTAAGACTTTCGGCGACCTGCTCAAGGCTGGCGAACTGCCGGGCGAAAAGATCGAATAATTTCGCTGAGGCAACTGCTTGCCACAATTCGATGCATGAACAGGGACCGCTCCGATTCCAATTGGAGCGGTCTTTTCTTTTTGATCGATCCGCTGATTGTGTGAACCAAATGATGCATAACCTGAAAAGGTTTCACTTATGAGGGGAACATGGAAATGTATTTGAAATGCTTCATTTTAACGACCGTAATGGTAGTGGTCGTTTCAACTGACACACATGAAACAAGTGCCCG
>JBJXGP010000310.1:0-10814 GCA_046160425.1 Planctomycetaceae bacterium | reverse complement strand
TTTGTCCGGGACGATCTGGACCCCGATCGTCGAAAAAATGGCCCGCGAAAAGCATCTGAATCGCCAGCAGGCCGAACATCATCCCGATTTCGGCGGCAAGCATATGCTCGGACGCCTCGGCGAACCGATCGAAATTGCCAAAGCGATTCTGTTTCTGGCATCCGACGACGCCTCGTTTATCACGGCAGAATGCTTGATGGTCGACGGCGGATACGCGGCGATGTAACCGCGTTATTGATTCGCCATCTCTTGAATTTCGCAACGTCCACGTTTCATCCGGCTCGATGCATGTCGCACAAATCCACGTCGAATCTGGAACAGGATGGGAATCGGCCACAAGCCGAAACGCCACCGATCTCCTCGCTCAATCCGTTTTTTCGATTGCTGATCCCATCGACGGTGCTCTTCGTGTTCTTTACGCTGGCGTGGCTGGTGGCGTCGCTGGGAGATGCCGCGTCCCCCGTCGCGCAGTGGTTTGCACGAAATGGACACTGGCCGATCGCTCTATTCTTCGCAACGTCATTGCTGTGCGGCATCCTGGCATTGGGCCTCGACAACCACCAGAACAACGCATGGATCAAACTGCATCAGCGATTGCAGGAATCGGCTGAGAATGCGGACGGTCTCTCGACGACCGAATCTGGTATGACGGCGAAAGAGCCGAGCACGAAAGACGTGGCTTAATTTCATTGCGGGAAATGACTTCATCATGACATCAGACGTCGCTGCGGAAATCGATCGACTCCGAGACGAAATTAATCGGCATAATTATTTGTATTATGTGGAAGCGGCCCCCGTCATCAGCGATCTCGATTTCGACCGCATGTTGAAGCGCTTGCAGGAACTCGAACATCAACATCCCGAACTTGACGTCCCCGACAGCCCGACTCACAAGGTCGGCGGAGAGCCGATCGACGCATTCGTCACCGTCGAACATCGCCTGCCGATGTTGTCGATCGATAATATTTACAACGATGACGAACTCATCGAATTCGATCGCCGCTTGAAAAAACTGCTGGATGTGCCGGAGGTCGAATACTCCATCGAATACAAAATCGACGGAGTCGCCTTGTCGCTGATATACGAGCGGGGGATCCTCGTGCAGGGGATTACCCGCGGCGACGGCCGGCGCGGCGACGATATCACACACAATGCCAGGACGATCGGCGGCGTGCCGCTGCGGCTTCGCGGAGATCATTTCCCCCCCATCCTCGAAGTGAGAGGCGAGGCGTATATTTCCAATTCCGATTTCGCCCACATCAGGGCGCAGCAGGTCGAACGGGGTGAGCAGCAATACGCCAACTCGCGGAATACGACCGCAGGAGCGATCAAACTGCTCGATCCCAAAGAATGCGCAGCGAGGCGAGTCCGTTTTTTTGCGCACAGCCTCGGATATACCGAAGGGATCGCATACCAGACGCACATGGAGTTTTTGCACTCGATTCGAGAATTGGGTTTACCGCCCAGCCCGGATGTCCGCAGTGCGCCGAACATCACTGCGGCCCGCGAAACCGCCCAGGAAATGATGGACCGACTGCACTCGCTCGATTTCGAAGTCGATGGGCTGGTCTTCAAGGCCAATCGATTCGAACAGCGCGAACGCGCGGGGATGACCAGCAAAAGCCCGCGCTGGTTGATCGCCTTCAAGTGGGAAAAATACGAAGCGATCACGAAAATCGAAGAGATCAGCATTCAGGTCGGCAAGACCGGAACCTTGACCCCCGTGGCTCACCTGCAACCGGTGCAGATCGCCGGCACCACCGTCGCGCGGGCCAGTCTGCATAACCGCGATGAAATGAATCGGCTGGGAATCATGATCGGCGATACGGTCGTGGTTGAAAAAGCGGGAAAGATCATTCCGCACGTCGTCCGCGTCGAGGAACACCTGCGGGACGGGTCCGAACGGTCCTTTGTTTTTCCCGATCGTTGTCCGGAATGTCAATCCCCGGCGGAACAGGATACCGACGGGGTGTATATCCGCTGCACGAATCCCCATTGCCCCGCCCGCTTGAGAGAGTGGATCCGCTTCTTTGCTTCGCGACAAGCGATGGACATCGAAGGACTGGGAATCAAGCTGATCGAACAACTCGTCGACGCCGGTCTGCTGAAAAGCCTCTCCGACATCTACCGTTTACCGCAGCGCCGCGATGAACTCGTGGCGCTCGAGCGCATGGGTGAGAAATCGGTCGACAATCTGCTGGCGGGAATCGAAGAATCTAAATCGCGGCCGCTGTGGCAACTGCTGACCGGATTGAACATTCGACACGTCGGCAGAAGAACCTCACAAGTCCTTGTCGATCAATTCGGGACCATCGATGCCATCTCCGCGCAATCGACCGAAGATTTATCAGCAGTGATGGAGATCGGTCCGGTGATCGCCGCGTCGATCCATGAATTTTTTCATAGCATGCATGGTCAGCAACTGATCGATGAACTGCGAAATCTCGGAGTGGCAATGGGAGCACCTGTCGCAGCCGGAACCGGAATGGCTGCTGCTTCGAGCCTCTCACAAGCGTTGGCCGGCAAAACGATTGTCGTGACGGGAACGCTGGCTCGCTTCCAGCGCGAAGAAATCGAGGCGCTGATTCATCAGTTGGGGGGACGTGCCGCGAGTAGTGTATCCAAGAAGACAGACTTCGTCGTTGCGGGAGAAAAAGCCGGAAGCAAACTGGAAAAGGCACAGTCGCTCGGTATTCCTATCATTTCTGAGGACGATTTTGTGAGAGATTATTGTCCTTGAAAGATGACTGCGCGTTAATCTGCGCAAAACAGGATATTTTTAACGAGTTTTGCTTGTGAAATATGTCGAAATTTTTCCGCAAACTCATGACAATCGATACCTTTTCCCTTGATAACCTGACTTCATATGTTCAACATAACCGCACAATGACTTGGATGAATGCGTCGTGCCGCAGATGTCACGGATCCGGCGGAAACGAGCAGTCGGCTGATTCTGACCGTCCGGTGTAAACTGACTGCTGTGGCTCGATTGCAGGGAGTTTCACAACCTTGAATATGGAGATATCAGAATGAAGAAGTTAGTTCTCGTTGTCTTGGCTTCTGCCGTCATGTTGCTGAGTTCCACCGACGCCAGCGCCGGCCGCCGTAAATGCTGCAAGCCGGTCAATCCGTGCAAGACCAAGAAGCGCTGCTGCGATACGGGTGCTGGCACTCATGAAGCCACACCTGCCGATGAAGCCCCGACGCCTGCTCCGGCTCCTGAAGGCGAAGCCGCTCCGGCTCCCGCTGCTGGCTAATATTTGGAAAATAAAAATGCAACTGGTATCGTGATGATACCAGTTGCATTCATTGTTGAAAAAAAGTTGTGCAGGTGGATAAGCCGACGCCGCCTCAAATCAAAACCGGAGAAGTGTTCACACTTCTCCGGTTCTTTTTTTGCGATTGTTCCAAACGAATTCTAAAAGCAGTTCAGCGGCTTAGAATTCGTAATCTTTCTCTTCTTCGGCGTTTCCACCAAATGCCGCGCGGAATGCTTCTTCGGCCTCAGTCACCGTCTTTTTCGGGCCGGTCAGTTTGACGAAATAATTCTCATCCTTCACATGAAGAACCACCACCAGCAGGCGGGCATCTTCAAGAGGAACCTTACGTCGACTGAACGACGACCCCACGTGCGTCCCCTGGACGTCGGCGATGACATACTCGCCTTGAGCCGATGTGCCGGATTTGACTTTGATGCTGCGTCCGTCGGCGCTGAACTCACCCAGCCAGCGGGGGATGTTCATATCGACGCCCCCACCGCCACCCGGGAATGATGAAACGACGACTTGTCCCCCTTCGCCGTCTCCCTCGGAAGCCGGTACGCCGAATTGCCCGAGGCGTAACTTGCTGGAAGGTTCCTGATCTTCCCACGTGGCGGGAACGTTGAGCACCAGTTCGTTGAACTTCGCTTCACGGGTTTCGGGTTTCTCTTTTTCATCATCAGCCAGAACAACAACCGAGACCAGATACAACGCCAAACTGGCAAAAAAACATCGACGGAACGCATCGCGATAATTCATGGCACGTCACTTTCTGGTTAGTTGTCGGTAGGGGATTTCAATATGAACGGGAATGGTTCGACTTCAAAGTCTTTCTCCTGCACCAACATCATGTGCAAATCGCAGGCCGATTGCAACGCGGAGCATTCATTTGTTGAATTTTAGCCACGCTCTGAGTAAAGAGGACGATCTGGCGTCAACGTTTTAGCAATTTCTTGAATTGCGCCCACGGCTTTGTGTTGGCAACGTCTTTGGCTTCCAGGCCTGCACGGCGAGCCTGAAAGATCCCCCAGGGCATCATGTCCAAACCCTGTACGCTATGGGCATCGGTATTGATCACAATTGGAATCCCCACATCGCGGGCGGCGGCGGCCTGGATGTCGTCCAAATCCAACCGCGAGGGGTGCGCGTTGATTTCCATCATCACGCCGTGATCCTTCGCGGCCCGAAACACTTCATCAAACTTGACCGAAGCGCCGGGACGTTTTCCCAATAACCTCCCCGTGGGATGCCCGATAATATTCACATACGGACACCGAATCGCATTCATCAGCCGCTCGTGAATCTTTTCGGCTGGCTGCTTCAAGCCGTAATGCAGCACCGCGATCACCCAGTCGGCTTCGCGCAGCACGTCATCGGCAAGATCCATCGTGGCATCTTCCAGAATGTCGCATTCGATCCCGCACAACACTTCAATACCTGAGACCTTCTCGCGAACTTTGACGATCTCTTTCCAATGTGCGCGCAATCGTTCGGCATTCAGTCCGTTGGCCATGCTGACGCGCTGCGAGTGATCGGTGATGGCGATGTATTGATATCCTTTGGCTTTCGCCCCTTCGATCATCTCCAGAATCGTCGCTGCGCCGTCGGTCGCCGTCGTGTGCATGTGCAGATCCCCCTTGAGATCGGCAACCTCGATCAGTTTCGGCAACGTTCCTTTCTCGGCGCGGTCGATCTCGCCGCGATTCTCGCGCAGCTCGGGTGGGATCCACGGCAAATCGACCGCCGAATAAACGTCGGCTTCGTGCTTTCCGCAAATCATCGCGTCATCGCGAAATACGCCGTATTCGTTGACCTTCAATCCGCGTTCCTGAGCACGGCGGCGAATGACGATGTTGTGTTCTTTGGACCCGGTGAAGTACTGGAGCGCCGCACCATACGATTCATCGGGGACGACGCGGAGATCCATTTCGATCCCCATCTTCAATCGCACTCGCTGCTTTGTCGGCCCCCGCACCAATATTTTTTCGACCAGGCGATGCTGTGCGAGTCGATCCATCACCGCTTCGGCGTCGTGCGACGTCACCAGCAGATCGAGATCCCCGACGGTTTCCTTCAGACGTCGGCAACTCCCCGCGACTTCCCCCCGCTCGACTTCTTTCAACTGCATCAGATCGTGCAGAATCTCATCGGCGGCGACTTTGGCATCCATGAGCAAGAACCGTTTCCCCGCCGATTCAATCTGCGTCATGCCTTCGAGAATCGCTTGCTCGGTCTTCTTGCCGAAGCCTTTAAGCTCGGCGATCTTTCCCGCTTCGGCGGCCGTTTTCAGCATCTCCAGCGTCGTCAGACCCAACTCGTGAAACAGCGCGGCGACCTTCTTGGGACCGATCCCCGGCAACTTGAGCATTTCGTGAACGCCGAGCGGGATCTTCACGCGGATATCAGTCAGCGCCGGAAATTGTCCGGTCTCAACGATCGAGACGATCTTTTCGGCGAGGTCTTTGCCGATCCCGGGCAGGTCATCCAGTTTTTCGGGCGTTTCTCCGACCAGGTCCGCGATCGAACTCGTATGGGCTTCAATCGTGCGCGAGGCATTACGATAGGCACGAACGCGAAATGGATTCGCACCGTCGATTTCCAGGAGATCGGCGTATTCGTCGAAACACCGGGCGATCTCGGCATTTTGCATGGAACGACCTTTCTCATATCGAACTCAATGGTTTTCGATAACCATGATATCGCGTTCGATTCCACGAAAAAACGGATGCGAACTCGGGATCGCATCCGTTGAGAGAATTTTTGATTTGAACTTCGTCATTCCGAAGAATACTTATTTCCCGGCGATACGCGTTTCAGGAGCAGCCGGAACCCAGTCGACATTGATCGCACGCACCCGGCGTGCCAGCGAAGGGGAAACAAACCGGGCATGATATTCAGTCCGATCGCGACGAATGACGGGATGCGTCGTCATCGCGGTATCGAGATTCAATACCGGAATGGGCGGATTGACGGCATTGGGATCGTCTTCAATCACCGTGGGGACCGGCGTCTCTTCCGGAGTCACTGCCTCTTTTCCGGGAATCTTGAACGCATCGGTCTTCTCGAGAGCGGGATCGGGAACCGGTTCGTCAGAACGTTTGCGAAAGCCATCATCGGGTGTGGCCGGTTCATCGGACAACGTCTTTCCAGGAACGACGGCCGGTGTGGGCTGCTTATTGGATGTCGATGAACCGGTTGACGGAATGTTGCAATCATTGCTTGCACAAGCCGTGGTGCAACAACCGCTGGCTGGAGCATAGTTCGCGACGGTGTTGCAAGTGTTGCAGCACTGGCCTGCGCCATAACCGTAGGAACCATAATAGGCTCCGTAGTTGCCGCCGTAGTTGGCCCCGTAGCGATAGCCGTAACCGGCTTGAAACGGCGCTCCAACGGGACCGAAAATCGAATCGTACAACCAGGGAATAATACCTGCCTGGCTGGTCGATGCCGACCCGCACAGCATTGTCAGAGCAAGAACCCAGACTTTCAACTTTGGCCTGAAATTGAGCTTCATGATTTGTCCTCGATACCCATGGAGTGAAAGTAAGCCGGGGCGATTTTTCGAATTCGTCGGAACGGACGCATGACTGATTCCGCATCGCGTCGTTTCTGACAACGTATCTGAATCGATCTGCCCTCCCGGCAGCACCAACTGAGTCATTCAGCTTCAATATCTTTTGTACTACGACGCAGATGGCGCTGTCAACAACCTGATCTGCGACTTCGTCAAATCCAGAGCAGTTCCTTGTACCAAATTACCATTTTACCCTCTCTTGAAAATCGTCATGAGAATGTGTTCATATCTGCATGACGTCGGGGAAGCCCACATTCAATGACGGAAATGAGAAACGATGCGAGGCGCAACCTATTCATCACAAGGGCGATAGAGGTAATATGAACGTTCAATTCGGCTGCTTTCTCTGTGCGGATGGGAGAGTCTTCCTTGAGCTTAATGCGTCATCGACTTGGCAGCGTGATTGACCGGCATTACGCATCGTGCTTCCGGCCGGAGGCGATTGTCTCCGTCGATTCTTCACAAAGTTTCAGCGGGGCCGAATTGTATCGCGTCGAAACGCCGTCCGGCTCGTTCTGCCTGCGGGGGTGGCCGCCGAATTCGCTGCCTCTCGTGCGAATTCGCGGACTGCATCAGCTTTTGCTACATCTTTTCGCGAGTGGAATGACGCAGGTTGCCGTTCCTCTCCCCACAATTGCCGGGGCGACGACCTTCGAATGGGAAAACCGTGTCTGGCACCTCGAACCGTGGATGCCCGGCGTCGCCGATTTTCGTGGCGATCCGCAGCCAGAAAAACTCGCCAATGCAATGATCGCACTCGCCGAATGGCATCGCGCAGCAGCGAACTGGAATGCTCCCGATGATTGTTCGCAGTGGTTCGGAGTATCCGCCGCCGCTCCATCACCCGCCGCACTAGAACGACTGGCCCGCTTCAATGAATGGGACGGCGAGAACTTGGCCGTGCTTCGCGCGCGCATCCATGTTTCTGCACCCTCCGGCTGGCGAGAAACCGGGACACGGTTTCTCTCACATTTTGAACGACTCACTAAAATCGTTCGCGATGAATTGCAGCGGTTCGAATCCGTTCTCTTGCCACTACAACCCTGTTTGCGCGACATCTGGTCCGAACACGTGCTGTTCACAGGAACGAAAGTTACGGGGTTGATCGACCCGACGGCGTGCCGCATCGATCATGTCGCCGTCGATCTCGCCCGGCTCCTGGGAAGTTTTCTGGACGACGACATCGCCTCGTGGAAATTCGCGTTGCAAGCCTATCAACAATATCACCCGCTTTCAGACATTGAATTGGAATATGTCCGCGTGCTCGACCGCAGTTCGACACTGTTGAGCGGCATGAACTGGCTGGGCCGCTATTTTTTGCAAGGGTCGATCATCGGCAACCCTGAATCGGCCCTTAAGCGATTGGTGAACTTGACGAAACGCATCGAGAACATCAACAACACATCGCGCCCTGTCATCTCGAAATGATCGCTCCCTTTTCAATTCACTTATTCTCGCCGGACTTTGCCGGTTCGAATTCACCGACGACGATCGAATGAATATCCAATTGGGGGACGACGACGGTTGTTCCCTGTTCCGACTGCTGCATCGGAAGATCGATTCCCTCTGGTTCCAGGTGAACTCGTTGGAACTGATACTGCTTGCCAAATGTCAGCTTCAAATTGAACAGCGGAACGGTCTCTTCACGCAACGGGACATCATCGTTGGGCAAGGCATGAAACGCCGTCGTATTCAGGTCGTTGAACAGATGAACGAGCAGCCGCTCTCCCGATTCGTTTTTTTGCCGCATCAACGTGGAATGCACACACATCGGGGCCACAATGTCGACCGGTGATGGCTGAGATGCAGCCCATTTGACCGACTGCTTGAGCAGCAAGCGTTGATATGGATATGAGTAGAGGTAATAACTCGCATCGAAACCGGCCGGCAGATAGACGACTCGTCCCTTGCCGTAAGTTCCGGAAACAATCGCCGGAAATGTCGAACCTGCGGCATCCGATCGCGTTTGCAGCGTGCCGACGACCTGCCTGCCCCTGCGCGGTTTGACGCGAATCGCCGGGCCTTTGAACGTGACCGGGTTATCTCCGACATACGTTTTCAATTTTTCATCGGATACCCACGACGCCTGATCGATCCGCAGGTCGAAGATGTTTTTTCGTTTCTCCCAATAATCGAGACCGGCACTGATCGCAAAATTGACGTCGATTTCCTTTTGATCAACTGTATCGTCGGGAATGCCACGATAATCAACTCCCAGTACCTCGGCCAACGAAAAGTTTTCGTGCGGATTGCCGAATTCATCGAACAGTGATGTATCCAGACTGGCGACCAATCCACCCCCCAGCCGGACGAATGCCTCGATCGCCGAGACTTGTCGTTGATCGAGACATGCCGTGTTCGGAAGAACCAGGACTTTGTATTTTGAGAGATCGTGCGAATTCAAATTCCAATCGTTGACGATTGTCATCGGTAAATGTTCTTCAATGGCGGTACGAAAGGTGCCGAAGACATTCGCCATGTATCGCTGTTCGACCTCACCGGCAGAGCGGCCGTAAAAATTCCGCGTGTTGTCGCTCATCACCAGCGCGGCCCACGGCTCGGGAGACTTGTGCGTCAGCCAAGGCCGACGACGCTGCAATTCATCAAGCCCCTCATAAATCGCCGGCTGCATGTTGGGAGGTTGAATGACGGCAATACTCGGTGCGGCTCCGTAAGTCACCGCCAGAAGCATTCGCCGCAAGACTTCGGCCGGGGGGAAACTATCTTTTCCATAAGGATTGCCGTGCGTCATGAGATATGGTTCGCTGAAGGCGACGCGATGATTGGTGGTTGCCCAGATGTACGCATTGGCAAACGCGGGAACGATCGTCGCTCCCCGATTCGATTCGTCGAGCCAGAATTCCTGATCGGGGGCATCGAGCAGCAGATTCATCCTCGCGGGCATGTTTCGCGGGATGCTCAAAAAATGGCCGAACCGCCCGGCATTCGTCGTCCAGGTCACGAGAGCGACATCGGGCTTGATCGTTTTCAAGCGTTCCTGGGCGCGACGAATCACATCTTCCATCCTCCGGTCGGCCCAATGCTGATAACGCCGAAACAGCGGCAGATTCATATCGGCGTCGGGTATTTCTTCCCCCGTGGCCGCGAGGAAACTCTTCCGGCAATGTTCGCAGTAGCAGACGCCTCCATAATGCAGCCCGTCAAAGCTGAAGGCATCGACATCGGGGAATGTCGTCAAGATCTCGCAGAGCACGTCGATGAAAAAATCTCCATACGGACCCAACAGACAGAGCATCCCGCCGTGTGGATATTTCTGCATGTTGATTTGCGGAATTTCCCGCGTATTTGTGGGAATACGCCGCCAGTCGGGGTGCAACTCATAAACCTCCCCTTGCAGCGAAGGGGGATAGACGGCGAGAATTCGCAGGCCCAGTTTGTTGTATTCGGCGATATCCTGCGGAAGCCGATCGAGCGGAACATTGGGATTCCGCCGTTTGAGCAACTTGCTGTCGTAGTAGGCGTAAAACGGATCGACAAAGCCCATCTCGCTGATCGTCACGCCATGTGCGACTGCGCGCTCTCGAGCGGCGGTATCCATGACCGAAAGCGTATACCCGCATCCGACGGTCTCTTCGACCCATTTGGGGATATTGACGGTGTGAAATGGCCGTTCGTCAAACGGCTGCGACATGATCTCCGGTCCCCAGACGGAAGGATTCTGTTCTTGCGCTAATGCAGGAGAGACTGAGTTGATGACGAGATAACATGCGAACGCGAGAACTGTTTTCGATGGGCCCATAATACACAGCGCTTTCGAATCCGGAAGTTAAGGAGGAGGCTCAGGTCGACGAAGCCATTCAGTCGTTTCACGAGTATAAAAATAGACCATTCCTATCGAAATCGGAACGGTCGAAATCGTGATATCGTTTGCAGACTTATCGAATGAATCCTCGGCTTACTCAATCAATTCGCCCGGAGGCTCTCCAGCTTCGATCAAGTCGCCGAACGTTTTGTCAGGA
>JBJXGP010000309.1:0-46414 GCA_046160425.1 Planctomycetaceae bacterium | reverse complement strand
CGATAGATCCCCGCCGCGACATACAGGTTGCCCCGTTGATCGACCGCCATCCCGTCACCCCCTCGCCCCGGCGCGAAGTCGTACACCGTTCGCTGCCCCGACAACTCGCCGTCGCACGTCAGATCGAAGGCCCAGATCTTGCGATTTCCGCCGATCACGGGGCAACTGTCGACGAGGTACAGCGTTTTCTCATCCGGACTGAGTGCGATACCGTTGGGTCGCTGGATGTGTGGCTGCGTAATCGCGAGCGAAACCTTTCCGTCCGGAGCGATCCGATAAACCGAATCGTGAGGCAGTTCCATCGTCGATCGATCCCCGTAACAGGGGTCGGTAAAGAATATGAACCCGTTCGAACAGGCGGCGATGTCATTCGGGGAGTTATACCGCTTCCCTTCGAAGCGATCGGTGAGTACGACTGATTCTCCCGTTGTGAGATCGGTCCGGCTGACGCGTCGGCCTCCATCCTCGCCGTTCCCCATTTCGTTCCCTTCGCAGACGAGCAGCTTTCCTTGCGGATCGAAGAGCAATCCGTTGGATCGCCCGCTGGGAAAACGCCAGACCGCGAATTTCTTCGTCGCGGGATCGAACCGCAGAATGCGGTTATTCATGATGTCCGAGAAATAGACCGAACCGTCGGCATGCGCTGCCGGACCTTCGGTAAAGGCGATGCTCGATGCCGGCGTCAACGCGGCATCCGCATCGATCACATCACTCGGCAACGGCAAGGGATCCGAGGCTTTCATGCGCATACCTTTCGATTGCGATTAACGCATCGATTTCGGAATCCGAAAAGATGTCGGTTTAATAGTCATCATCGAGCAGATCCTTTTCGGTCACCAGTTTATGGCCCAGTTCGCCGAGCGTCCTCAAGCCGAGATCGAGATCGTCGGTATAGAGAGCGATGGCTCCGCGACCTTTGCGGCGATACAATAGCGGATACGAATAATGAATGTTGACTTCCCCTCGCAGCAGCGCCGAGCAGATTTCGAGAAACGGCTGATCGGAATCGGGAAGGACCACGCCGATGATATCGTTTTCGAAAACGGTGAACGACGCGAGATCGAGCAATTCGCGTCCCCGTTCGTAATCGCTGAGTATCAGACGCACGACGACATAGTCGATCGAATCGACGATGCTGAATCCCATGACCTGCAAGTCGTGCCGTTCGAGATGCCGCAACAGTTCGTGCAGGCGCCCGACGCGGTTTTCCAGAAAGACGCCGAATTGCCGCAGGCAGGGCCAGTTTCGGTCGCGCATAATGGCGGGTTCGAGCGGATTCTCGTCACCGTAATTCATCGACATATTCACGTATCCTTACCAGCGGTCAATCTCGCAGTTTGTTACAGGTTGAAGTACACGCAGATTCTTCATTTTGCTATACCACTTTAAGCGACCCTTACTAAACCGTCAATCGGGAGTTTCGGGGACGTAAGCCATTATGTCCGCCTGATCGCTGTTCGCTGGAATGTGGCCGACACGCCCAGATAATGGAAACATGGGAAATCACGATGATTCGTACAATACTATTCGACATGGGGAACGTCCTTATTTTTTTCTCACATGAACGAATGTGCGAGCAACTGGGCCGGCTCATCGATAAAAGCGGCACGGAAATCCATTCGTGGTTGATGGATTCGGGACGACAGTGGGACTACGAGCGGGGTCTGATCACGCCCATAGAATTTCACAAGATGTTTGTGGAATGGGCAGGACGCCCGGTTGATCCGCAAGTGCTCCATCGGGCTTCGTCCGACATCTTCGAGCCGAATTTCGATATGCAACCGGTTCTCGCCGAGCTGAAATCGGCGGGGTATCGCCTCGTGCTGATGTCGAACACCAACGAAACGCACTTTCATTGGGTCCGCGAACAATACCGTGTGCTGGAAGGATTCGACGACTTCGTGCTCTCGTATGAAGTCGGCGCCATGAAGCCCGATCGCCGAATCTTCGATGCCGCAATGCGCAAAATCGATTGCGATCCGAGTGAATGCTTCTACACCGACGACATCCCCAAGTACATCGAAGCGGGAAAAAATTTCGGTTTCGACGCCGAGGTCTTTACGGATGTCAAATCGCTCCGACAGCATTTTGCCGTTCGAAATGTTCTACCGCGGAAGTAATCGAACGCGATCGACGCGAATTACGGTCGAACAACTTTCAATCATGAATCATTGCGATTAACATGATCTGAAGATGTATGTCGCGGATTCCGTATCTCGATTTCTCCGATTCACGCAGAGCAACCATGTCCGATCGCATCGTCATTCGCCCGTACAAACCCGATGATCTGGAAACGCTGCGGAAATTGACCATCGCCGCGTTCGACGGCGTCTCGATCGATCAAGGAATCGAGCGGGAGTATGGCCTGGTCAACGGCAAGGATTGGGAATGGCGGAAGGGGCGTCACGTCGATACCGACGTCACGCGCGACCCGGAAGGAGTTTTCATCGCCGAGGT
The DNA here is from genome assembly GCA_046160425.1 of Planctomycetaceae bacterium. Taxonomy (GTDB): domain Bacteria; phylum Planctomycetota; class Planctomycetia; order Planctomycetales; family Planctomycetaceae; genus JAQCEJ01. Next base: position 43,957 of record JBJXGP010000309.1, on the reverse strand, counting down.
CGGAGGACAGATCGTCGGTGCCATCAGTTCGTGGCGCGATCAGTCGGCGGGTATCGGACATATCCCCAATCTGCTCGTCATCCCCGAATTTCAAGGGCACGGCCTGGGACGCCGGCTCATTCAGCACGTGCTCGATCATTTTCACAAGCACGGGTTGACCCATGCGAAAATTGAAACGCTCGAACAGAACACCGTCGGCAATCACTTGTATCGCAAACTCGGTTTTCGTGAAGTCGCCAAACAGGTGCATTTCGTCGGTCCCATTGCTGAGATGAGACAATCGTCAACGTAAGCAACCCTGTGAAATGAGTGAGTAACATGCGGATTGCCGTCATCGGAGCGTATGGTCAACTGGGGAGCGACGTTGTGCGTGCTCTCGGTTCCGATGCCGTGCCGCTGGGTCGCAGCGATTTCGATATCACCGACTGCGCCGCAGTTTCCAAAGTTCTCACCGACTACAAACCCGACTCCGTCATCAATCTCGCGGCGTACAATCTGGTCGATCGGGCGGAACAGGAACCCGACGTGGCGTTAAAGGTCAATGCACTGGGGGCGCGTACCGTTGCACAGTTTTGCGGGCGAAATCGTCTCCCGCTGTTGCACGTCAGCACCGATCATATATTCGGATTGGACGGCGACAGACAAACTCCCTATATCGAAACCGATCTCCCCGGGCCGGTTAACGCTTACGGTCTCAGCAAACTGTCGGGCGAATACAGCGTTCTCGCAGAGTCGCCGCAATCGATCATCGTGCGGACCTGCGGCTTGTATGGTCGAACGGCGACGCGCAGCAAAGGGAACTTTGTCGAGACAATGTTGAAGCTCGCCAAAGCTCGAACCGAAATAAACGTCGTCGCGGATCAGGTCTGCACGCCGACTTCGACCTCGGACCTCGCGCCGATCCTCGTTCGACTGCTGCGAGAAGAAGCAACGGGAATTTACCATGTCACCAATGGCGGCGAGGTCACCTGGGCCGATTTCGCGAGAGAAATATTTCGCCTCGCCGGGCTTGATATCAAAGTCAATTCGATCAGTTCGGCTGAGTACGGTGCAGCCGCGCGGCGGCCGGCGTATTCAGTATTGAAGACCGACAAAGTCTGTCGACAACTGAACGTCACACTCGCCGATTGGCGCGATGCCCTGAAGCGATACTTGCAGGAAGGGAAATCATGAACGCCGCCGATTCCACATATATTCCCGCGAATTCACTGAAAGAAAGCGTTGAAGAGGCGGTCCGCGATGGGCATCTGGGGGCGATTGTCGCACTGCGAGTTCTGATGTCGGAGGAAGATCGTCCGGTCGAACAACTCTCCCATTGGCTGGACTGGGGCACAAAACTCTTTGCGTGCGAAAATGGAAAACTCTTCGCGAGTCAGGATCCGACCGGGCGGCAGATTTCGCTTCTGTTGACGTTAAGCACGGGAGCGACGATTTCGCTGACGGCCGTTCGGTCTTTGGGTCAGTCGAATGAATCGGCCTCGACCCTGCAACTGCTGCTCATGGGTCAGCACGGCGTGGCCCGTTTGCAGGGAGGGGAAGACATCGCCCCGTCGCTGAATGCAGCCGATGCGCCGCCTCAGAAATGGAGCGATGCGATCCATCAGAGTCTGGCATCCGGGAAGGCCGTCGACGTCGCGTGATGCCGGCGGTCGCGAACGACAAGCTGCATCCGCCTCAAACGGCTGCTTTGAATTCGCAGACGAGCAGATTATTGAAAGCCGCGATGTAGAGCGCATCCTGCGTGTCGTTCAGGCGCGCGTCGAAGATGTGTCCTGGCGCGGTGATTTGCTTGATGATCTTCTTCTCTTTGAGATCGATGAATTTGACGAACCCGCCGTGATCGCCGCCGACTGCGACGAGCCAGTTCCCTTCGGGCTGAAACGCCATGAACTCGACGAGTCCTTTGACTTCGTCGCCGGGAAATTCGTGCGTCCGCTCCCCTTTTTTCCAATCGAAGATTTCAATTCGCGCGAGCGCTTCGAGATGGTCGACGTTGCCGATCTGGCCCGTGCCGCCGGTTGCAAGCAGCATCCCGTCGGCGGAAAACGCCAAGCTGCGGATCCCGCCGATCGAATGGCGACGATGATTCGGATCCCACGTATACATCAGCGGGGCTTCCAGCGCGGCGAGTTGATTCCCCGATGCCACTTCCCAGACCACGATGTGCCCCACTTTGTCGGCAGTGGCGAGGTACTGGCCGTCGGCTGAAAAAACGGCGGCGAAGAGCATCGACGGATAATGCTGCGGCGTGAGCGGTTGATGGCCTTCGAGTGTCCGGACGAGTTCGCCGGTCTCGACGTTCCAGAGATGGCACTTCATGTCGTCGGCGACGCTGGCGATCAGTTTCAGATCTGGAGAGGCGGCGATCTTGCGAATCCATTTCTGATGCGCGGGGAGCTTGCGAATGATCTCGCGCGTCGTCAGATCGCGCCAGATCAACTGGCCGTCGTAGGCACCGGTGATCAGCACCTTTTCGCAGACCGCAATCCCGGTCACGAAACCTTCGTGCCCTTCGAGGGGAACTGCTTCCGGCTTTTCGACCCCGAGATCGAGTTCGTAGGCCTTGCCGTCCGATGCGCCGAAATAGACCTTCGACGAGCCTTTGGCCCGGTCGAGGCAAAACGCGATTTCCTGACGGCCGATCTGCTGTGCGATTTTCAGTTGATTGGGATCAGCGGGCATGGCGTGTTATCCAGAGGACTGATGAAGTTGTGTTGAACTGTTGGAGTACAGGCTTTAGCCCGCCCCTCCTCAAGAAGAGCAGCCTAAAGGCTGTACTCCTACGAAAAACTTACGCAAGAACCTCTTTGATCGGCTCGGTTCCGGTGTCGACGAGCGGCATGGGGCGGGCACCCAGCATGTAATGCTTTTCGTGATCGATCCCCAACGCTCGATATACGGTCGCGTAGAATTGCGGTGCGCCGACTTCGCCTTCGGCGACGGTGTGGCCGTTCTCATCCGACTTGCCGAAGACGGTCCCCCCTTTGATGCCGCAGCCCGTCAGGCTGGAGGACCAGGCGCTGGCGAAGTGATCGCGTCCCAGGCTGCCGTTGATGTTCGGCGTCCGTCCGAATTCACCCAAGGTGATGATCAGCGTGTTTTGGAGAAGTCCGCGTTCCTGCAAATCGTCGATCAACGTCGACATCACATGATCGAGTTCGGTCACCAGTTCCAGATGCGTCTCGAAGTTCTGCCCGTGACTGTCCCACCAGGCGCGAGCGACTTTAACGAACGGAACACCGGCTTCGATCAAACGGCGGGCGATGAGACATTGTTCGCCAAATTGCGTCGGGCCGTATCGGTCGCGCATCGCCTGCGGTTCTTCGTTGATGTCGAACAGTTTTTCGCTCGCCATCAAGCCGCGCACGCGTTGATAGGCCCCGATGTGACTGCCGAGGCTGTTGTTTTCCCGTCCGCGTGCAAATCGAGCGCTGAGCAGATCGCGGAGATCGGCACGCTCCTTATGATCGACGTCGCTCATCTGGTCGAGAAGTTTCAGATTTTCGGGCATCATACCCTTGTCGAGAAACATGGGAGCATATCGCGAACCGAGATAACCGGGCCCTCCTTTGTGACGCCCTTCGGTCGACGTATACATCGAGACATAATCGGGCACGGGACTGTTCGCCCGCCCGAGTTCTTTTGCGAGAATGGCGCCCAGATCGGGATAGACGAAACCGGGTTCGGGAACGTGACCGGTTTCCATCAACGTCGTCCCGCCGCCGTGATCGGCATTGCGGGTGTTGAGAGAACGGATAATAGCCGTGTGTTGCTGACGCTGGGCAAGTTTTGGCATCAATTCGGAGATGCGGATCCCCGACACGTTCGTTTCGATGCTGCGAAACGGTCCGCCAGTCGGTCGTCCCGGTTTGGGATCCCACGTTTCCAACTGACTCGCTCCGCCGGCCAACCAGAGGAGAATGACCCGCTTCTCTTGTTGCTTCAGCTCCTCCGCGAGGACCGTATGCTTCAGGCTGTCGAAACGCATATCGCTGGCGAATGCGGATAACCCGAGTGCCGCGGTCCCTAAAAATTTGCGGCGACTGAGCGAATAATTTCCGACGTCGCGTTGGAATTGAGATTGGTTCGAGGACATTTTGGTACTCCCATTCTCCGTGATACAAATCCTGGTGGGCATAGCCCACCCTACAAATCACATTAATAGTTGAAGCGAAACTCGCTGCTCGAGAGCATCGCCCATAACAGTTGCTGCCAGGCGATGACGGGACGGTCTGCTCGCGCCGTCAGATATTGCGTGTAACGTTCGATTTCATCGGGTTCGGGTGGACGATTGAAGATCGCGAGCGAGGCCTTCTGAATCTGTTGCGGTTGATCGCCGAGCGACAACAGATACGTCAAAACCCGGTCGCTTCCTTCCGGTAGATATTCGTTCTGGAATTGGGCGCTATTGCTGAACAGCAACGCCTCGGTGATGCTCACTTGAAAGTTATCCTGAGGGACATCGATCTGACCTGCAAAACCTTGTGCCTGATTCTCCAGATCTCGGCGGCGATTGACCCAGACTTCGGCCTGATTGAGTTGTTGGGCCAATTGTTCGGGGTGGATCGTGGCCAGTCGTAGCGATAAGGAATATTGCATCGGGCTTAACGCGCGGACGGTGCCGACGGCGAAGAGACTCTCGGCGGGCTTTTCAGCCGAGGAATCCCAGCGGCTCGAACGGGCATACGCCCGGCTCAGGGCGATTCCGCGGATCATCCGCTTCATTTCGTAACCGTGCGAACGCATGTCGCGGGCCAGCCAGTTCAGCAATTGCGGATGACTCGCCGGATTGCCGGTATGCATTTGATCGACAGGATTGACCAGTCCCACGCCGAGCAGCCGCGCCCAGATCCGATTCGCGATCGATTTCGAAAAATACTCGCTTCCCTCGGCTTGCAGCGCCAGTTCCACAAGTTGCTGCCGGGCGCTGAAGAGGGGCGGAGCAGGGGGAGTCTCGCTCTGTTCGTCGACCTTGCGGCGTTCCTCGACCGCTTTTCGATCTTCATCGGTCAGATCAGGAAGCGGAGGAGGAAGATCGGCGAGTTGGCCGGTCAGGAACATCAATCGGGCCGGCTTCTCGACACCCTCCGTCGTTTTGAACGAGACCGTCTCGAGTTCTTTTTCGGCGAGGAAGTTCTTTTGCGTCATCCATGTGCCGCGAAAGAATTGCGACATGCCGAAGTAATGGTCCTGTTTCCAATCCTCGACGTGCGGATGATCGTGGCACTTGGCGCAGTTGATGCTGACGCCGAAGAAGATTTTGCTCGTGTCGTTGGTCAGATCATCGAGATCCCGGGCCCGCTTTTTGAGAAATTGAAGAGCCGCATTCTGTTCGGTTTTGCTCTCGCGGCTGAGGAGCATCTCGCGAAAGAGTTGATCCCAGGGGCGCTGCTGTTGGAAGGCCTGCAACAGATATTCGCGGAATCCGCCATCCTGCTGATCGACGGGGAGCAGCATCAGCGAAAACTCGTTCCGCAGATGATAAGGGAAGTCGGGACACGCCAGCAGCCGATCGACGAGAGTCACCCGCTTGGCGGGGTCGGCATCGGCGACGAACGCTTCGACTTCACTCGTGAGCGGGATCCGCCCGGCGAGATCGAGCGTCACCCGGCGAATGAAATTGAGATCATCAATCGGCGGAGCGGCGTTGACTCCCGCTTTCAGCAACTTCTCATCGATGTAATGATCGATCACTTGCTCGATCGGCTGGTCGGGTTCCAGTAAGGGTTCCGCCGGTTGGGTCGCAGGAGTGGTGGCCGGGGTGGAGGGAGCGGCATCATCCGCGCGCACATGACGGAATGCGATTCCCGACGGAGCAAGCCCCGTCAACTGCAACATTCCCACGCACATCAGTGCAAACAACGAACACAGACGCATCGGTTCATCCCCGGCGTGTTACCATAAGAACAGTTCGAAAATCTCCCTAATAAGCCATCAACCAATATACATAATCGGATGGGTCGTGTCATCTCCGAAAAGAGATTTTGCGGAGGAGGAGATGAGAGAGATCGCCGAACATTTCCTGTGACCAGCGTGTCTGTCAAAGCCAAAGCTTCACCCACTCAAATGAGAGACGACGTTCCAAGTTGACGGATGGCATTCGCGATTCTAGACTGTGACCGTGCCGATGACCCTCGAATGAGTGAATGAGGGCCAGGGCGAGAGTGATTTCCGGGACGTAGCTCAGCTTGGCTAGAGCGTCTGGTTTGGGACCAGAAGGCCGCAGGTTCAAATCCTGTCGTCCCGATTCGCGAGAGGCAAATCGAGAGTAGAGGGGAGAAAGTAGAGAATAGAATTTCAGAATTCGGCTCTGCACTTTCTCACTCCTCTACTCTGTCTACTCACTCTTTCTACTCTCCCTTCCGGGCCCGCTCGTGGCTTTCGCCTTCTGAAAAACTGCTCGTCTATCAGAAGTCCGTCGACGTCGCCGATAACTGGAAACCCTCCAGGAATAATTGCATCGAACGTAAAAATGGACAATTATTCACAAGTGCTAGACGGGGTACGTGACGCATTGATATAATCGCGGCCATTGCATGTCTGCATCACCTTCTGTTTCGGTCCTTTCGGATAACGTCGGTAATTCACCGGCGTTTCGGTTAAAGGGGTTTCCAATGCGACGACCTCATGGCCTGACCAGTTCGTTCTTGTGCTGTGTCACAGTCGGTCTCTTGAGTGCTTTCAACGGCTGCGGTAAAGATACCCCCTCAACGGTAACGTCGCCGCTGGCGGAAGAGTCGGTCGAACAGAAACCGACGACCGAAGCGCCCATGAAAGAAGGCCGGCTTGCGGACGATTCAACGGAGCCTGAAGAGGGCGGTCCTCCCATTACGTTGGCGGTCGTCCGGTTCGAAGATAAAGGGACGTCCGTGGAGTTCAATCGGCTTGGTGCCGCGATCGCGGAGATGTTGGCGCACGACTTGAGCGAATTCAAAAAGCTGCGAATTCTCGAACGGACCGCCGCCGGTGATCTGATCCTGGAACGAAACCTCGCTGAAACGAACATCGTCGGTGACAGCCACGGCAGCACCGACAAGCTGGCCGCGGAGTACCTCGTCACCGGCACTTGTAACGTTAGCGCAGGAAAGCTCGTCGTCACGGCCAGTCTGACGAAAGTCGGCAGCGACATGCCGCAAGAAAAATGGGAGCACACGGGAACCGTCGACGAGTTCATGGGCTTCGAAGCGGCGCTCGTCAAGCAGGTGACGGAAGCGCTGCAAGTCAAGGGCGTTCCACGTCGAACGGTGGCACCGGAGACATCAGTTACGTCACCGACGCTGGCGATTCTCACGCTGAACAACAACAGCCCTAAAGCCGAACTGGATGTGATGCAGGAAGGCTTCGCCGACATGCTGCAATCGAGTCTCGGTGCTATTGAAGGGGTCCGGCTCGTCGAGCGGGCTCAGATTGAGAACATCCTCAAAGAGCAGAAACTCTCATTGTCTGGTCTCGTCGACCCGCAGACCGCCGTGCAAGTGGGCCAACTGCTGCAGGCCGAACGGCTGCTGGTGGGTTCGTTTCTGGAAGTCGGCACCGATCTGGGAATTCAAGTCCGCCTTGTGGATACGCAGAGTGGATCAGTCGTCGCCTCGGAAAGGGTCTCCGGCCCGCGCGAGCAATTCGCGGAACTGCTGGAAGATCTCACGCTCAAGATCCTCAGCGATTTATTGCTAAAACCAGCCAATGACACCAAATCGCTGGTTCAGGCTGCGTTGCCCGCCCGGTCGATGGAAGCGGCGATCCACATGGCCACGGGACAGCGATTGGTCTCGGAGGGACGAGATCCGCAGTCGGTTGAGGCCTACCAGCAGGTTTTGTTGCTGGAGCCGGGGAATATTATTGCCCATTTGCGACAGATGAAGGCATATTGGAGATTAGGCCAAACCAACGACATCGATCGCGTGGGAAGCCGGGCGTTGGCCCTTCCGGAGTTTTCACGCATGCCGCAGCGATGGGAAATTCTTCATCTGCTCGCACAGGTCTATCTCGATCAGAATCGCTATCCGGAACTCGTGCGTGTTACCGATCTTCTGGTCGAGCAGTTTCCACAGAACACGAATTGGGCGAACAGCATGCGCGGTGCAGCCTTGTTGCGGCTCAACCAGTGGGATGAGGGCGTTAAACTCATGGAGCAGATCGCGCCCGACGAACCCGCTCCCGAGACCGATTGGCAAGATGTCGGCCTGAAACAACTCTTCATCTTTTATGCGTTTCAAAGTGACGATTATCGTGCACCCGCTGCGACCCGCACTCCCGAGAAGCGGCGGGAAATGTGTCAGCGAGCCCTGAAGATCTTCGACCGCATTCTCATTTCCGCCGCCGGTAAGCGTGATTATTATGCAACGAGCTGGGCGGAGCTCCTCATTCCCAACGGTATCAATAGTTTGACGACGTACGATGAGGAAGGCGTCGTCCGCGAGTTTCTGAGTCCCGCTGAAAGAGTGGACGCGATGCAGCGCGCACTGGACGTGTTCGATTGGCATCTGGTTTCGCGCGGGGAGGGAACTTTCGCGTTGGGCGTCAGTGCGGAAAAGGCTGAAATGTGGGATGTCGCGATGAAAGCGTTTCGCGAGTTCCTGGACGCCGGCCCGGAACTGGTGAAGCACGTCGGTCGCCACCAAGGCGCATTTTTGACGTCGTTTGACTTTTCGGGCTATCAGCCGAATGAATGGCATGACCAAAAGGTCGAGGCCTACTATCGTCTGGCCAAAATCGCTCACGAGGGCTTGAATCAACCGGATCAGGCCACCGTGGCGTATCAAGACATGGTGCGTGAAGTGGGGCTGACGAACTTCAGAGGGACTGCAGCCGTCGCCGCAATGCACAAGCTGGGCATCGAGCCCGCATATCCCGAGAAGTGTTGCCTCGTCTGGGGATTTGGCGGTTTTGGTCAACGTTCGTGGGAACGCGTCTTGGAGCCGTCCGGCTACAAGGTTCACGGCCTCAAATCGCGAGTCGTCACCGAAGCTCAGTTGGCGCCGTATTCGCTGATTGTGCTGGTCCGTCCGGGAATCATCGTGTTCACGCCAACGGAAATGCTCGCATTGCGCTCGTATGTGGCGAAAGGGGGATCGCTCCTCGTCGTCGTCTCCCCCGGCTGGGAACCTGCCGCGCCGGCCATTCATAGTGGCCTGCTGAAATTTTTTGACGTCGAAGTCGGCCAGACGCTTCCGTCGCGGACCAAGGCGACCCGCATGGTGCCGCATCCGATCACCGAGGGAATCCCAGAGACTATGGCGAAAGCCGGAGTCGCCCTCAAGGCACCTGCCGAATCGATCGTCATTGGCGCGGACGATGCCGCTTTGTTGACTGCCTCCGAATACCGTTTCGGCCGGGTTATCGTGGCGGCGTTCGGCCAATGGCTGTTACCCGATCCTTCAATTTTTCCGCGAGGCTGGCAAGATCACCGCAGCGAGCATTGGACGCTTCAAACTCCTTCCGAAGATCTTCCGTTTGAAGAGGGAGAGGGACTTTGCCGGCCGCTGCTGGACAACACCATCGCCTGGTTGGAGAAACATCCTCAGCGAAGTCCGGAATTCGAGCAATGGAAAGAAACGCTCGCCGCCGCGCACTGGACCGACTGGAGAGTTCACGTGCAAGCGCTGGATTGGAACGAAATGGCCGCGCCCCACAGTCGAATGATCGGCGCGGCCCCTGACGCCGTCAGCCGGGAGGAGTCGTTGTGGACCGCTGGCGAGGCCTATCACAGTCCGTGTTATGTGCCGTTCGATCAGCAGCACCTGGCATGGCCTGCATACGGTTATCAACCCGATAAAATTCAGGACCCACACCCAGAACATTACGAGAAACTGTTGGAACTCTATCCGAATAGCCCGCTTTACTATTATGCCCAATGGCGGCTGGCAGAGTGCAAACGCATGAAACTGGCGTATCAAGCCGCCCGAAATGGTTGGCACTTCGACCCGGCGCGGACGCAGGAAGCAATCGCCGCATATGACAACGTTTCCGCTCCGCCCGGGAGTTATCCCTGGGCGTGGACGCGGATAAGGCAGAGCACGCTGGCTTACCAGTTGGGAGATTCGGCCAAAGGGAACGAGTATGTCAAGGACGTCATCGAACAGATGCCGAACGGCCCCGAAAGAACGGTCGCACTGCTGAATTCAGCAGCCTGTTTGATGGCAACAAATCAAACGTCCGAAGCGAAACGCATTTTCAACGAAGTGAATTCGCTGCCACTTCTGAACTGGTTCGGTACGGAACACGACTGGGTCGCCGAATGGTATCCGGTCGGTCATGGCATGTTTACCAGTCGTCAGGCGGCGTTTTTTGCTCTGCAACATCTCGATCAGCAAAAATAGGCTATGTAACATGAATACTTGTCGGTCGGAAAAGAATATTTGCAGGTCATCGTCATGTTGGCAGTTTCTCGCCGTTTGCGCGGCGGTATTGCTGCTGGCACACCGAAGCTCGTTTTTCAGCGTTCGTGCCGCCGAGCCTGACGTCCCCACCCTCGACGGTTGGAGCAATCTCTTTGCCGGGCAGGAAGTGAAGCTGCCGATACGCTTCACGGGGCGGGTGGCCGAGGGAGAGCGGGTCAGTTGGTCGGTATCGGTCGAGGGCCGGGTCATCGCCCGGCGGGAAGAGACGCTGCGAATCGATCCCCCGAATCCTTCCCAACTCACCGTCACGTTTCAACTCCCCGAAGGGGAACCCAAGACCGTGCTCTCGGCGTCGCTGAAAGTGGATGCCGGAGGGAAAGAGATGCTGACGAAGCCATTGTGGATTTTTCCGCGCGACCCATTCGTCGATAATCCACCGTTCGCGGCCGAGACCGAGCTATCGGTCTTCGATCCCAACGGAGATACGGCAAAACATCTCGAGGCCGGAAAGCTCGAATTCCGCACGATTCAAAACCTTGATGTGCTTGCCAAAGCAACGCCGGAATTGTTGGTCGTCGGCGAAGGGGTCAATTTTCGCGAATATCGCGCCTTGCCCGATTTGCTGGTCAAAGCGGCCGCGGCGGGCGGCCATGTCTTGTGTCTGGCTCCCATCAAGGGGAGTTTCGTTCTCCCCGAGCCACAGCCCGATCTCTCAGGCGGCCTCGAGGCTCTGAGCCTGCGAAAGTCGAACGTGATTGCCGACTTCGACAAACGACTCGATTATCTCACCTGGCCGGGAGAGGGGAATGTCGTGCGGTCGACTGTGACGATCGGCGGCAAGGGGAAATCTCTCAATGCCGACGTCGTTGAAGGAGACGGTAAATGGCCCTGGCTGGAAGCCGAATTTCCAGGGGGAGGCCGATTGATCGTCTGCGGCTTTGCCCTGATCGAGCGCTGGGACGACGGTCCCGCGCCGCGGCACATTCTGCGGCACGTGTTGGCCCATGCAGCGCGCAAACCGCAACCACCCGTCGTTTCGGCGGGAGATCGACCTTAATTTTTCAGGAACCAGATCATGAAATTCGCAATGTGTGGAATCGTTACTGCCATACTGTTCGGCGGCAGCTTGCCTCTCGTGGCCGACGAACCTCAAGCCTCGGTCCCTCCGCTGGCGGTTTTTCCCTTTGCGGAGCGAGGCTCGGGCGCTGAGGGTTACGGCAGCAAGATCAGCGACTTTCTGGTCGCAGCCCTCGCCGAAAACCCGGACCTGATTGTCGTGGACCGGGACGACCTGAAAAGCATCCTCGACGAGCAAAAACTCAACCTTTCGGGACTGGTGAAATCAGACGAAGCGGTGCAAGTAGGACGTCTGACCGGGGCAAAGATTCTGATCAGCGGATCGGTGGTGGAACTCGATTCGACGTTGTTGCTCTCCGCCAAGCTGATCGGTACGGAAACCGGCCGTCTGGTGGCAGCATCGGTCAAAGGGAAGACCAGCGACGACCTGGCGGAACTCGCTCAAAAACTGGCGGATAAAGTTTTGGAAACGATTTCCAAGCGTTCCGATGAACTGCTGGTCAAGCCGATTTCGCGAGAAGACCATCTGGCAGCACTGAAAGAAGCCGTGGACGGTAAGGAACTCCCCAAGGTCTGGATCCAGGTCACAGAGCGGCACATCGGGCAGGCCACGATCGACCCGGCGGCTGAGACTGAAATCGCTCTGCTATTTGAACAGACAGGTTTCACGGTGATCGATCACAAAGACGGAAACCGCAAGCAAGCCGATGTCATCGTCGAGGGCGAAGCCTTCAGCGAATTTGCCACACGGCACGGCGACCTGGTGAGCGTCAAAGCTCGTGTGGAAATCAAGGCCGTCCATCGGAAAAGCGGCGAGCGCATCGCCACGGACCGGCAAACGGAAATCGCCGTGGACCTGTCCGAGCAGATCGCCGGCAAGACGGCGTTGCAAAAGGCAGCCGAGGAAATTGCCATCCGGCTGATTCCGAAGGTTGTGGAGTAGAAGTTGAACTGACACGCTTCACTATGGCCGACGATATGAGCAACATGAAATTCTCACGTTCGATTATTTGGCATTTCCACCGATCGACATCAAATGCGAAAACGTGCGAATGTACATTTGGCCGCGGGCAATCGCCGGAACCGAACGCGTCCCTTCGCCCAGCGACATGCGGCCGAGTTCGTTGAATGTTTTCTCGGCCTCCAGGACGACGACGTCTCCCTCGGCGCTCATGCAATAAAATTTGTCGGCGACCCGCACGGGCGAACCGTGATAGTTACCACCGATTCGCTTTTGCCAGTGTTCTTTCCCCGTGGAAATATCCACGAGCGTGACGATGCCGGCGTCACTCAGAAGTAACAACAAATCGCCGCGAGCGACCGCGCTCGGCACATAGGGGGCTTGCGTCTCGATTTTGTAGGCGATTTCCGCCCGTTTTCCATCGCTGCGAACAGCGGACAGATAATTGCCCCCGCCGCCTGAACCGGTATTGCCGAAAATCAGATCTCCTTTGACGAGCGGCGAACTGATGGTCCGTTTGTCGAAGACAACAATCGACCACAATTCTTTCCCCGTATGGGGATCGAGGGCATACATTCCGCTGCCGGTACTCGTGTTGACGAGTTGTGGACTTCCTTCTTTGGGATAAAAAATGGCCGGGACCGAATACGAAAGATTGTCTTTGACGCGGGGAAGCCGCCAGCGCTCGTCACCGGTTTTTCGATCGAACGCCAGCAGGAAACTCTCGGGAGGGACGGCATCCGTTCCCCGTTCGTCGTCATGCAGTTCCTGAAAATTCGCGAGAAACACAAGATCCTCGAACAACATGGGAGACGTCCCGAACCCGTGCTGGCCGTGCCACGGCCCGAGGGGCTTCTCCCAGACGATGTCACCTGCGTGAGTCAATGCCATCAGGATGGCGTTTTCCGGACTCGACCAGGCGACATACACGTGATCTTCGTCAACGGTGGGAGTGCTCGAGGCATAGCTGCTGAACGAATGCAGTTGATGAGGAGTTGAGGGGAATTCCCGGCTCCAGAGTTTTTCTCCGGTATCCGCATCAAAGCAAAGGACGTACCGTAACGCTGTCTTCGGATCGGCGCTCAAGAGAAACAGGCGATTTCCCCACACGACAGGCGATGAGTTTCCGACGCCGGGCAATTCAATCTTCCAGTTGTAGTCGTCTTCAGTCCAAGTGGCGGGAACGGTAGTCGCTTCGCTTTCGCCGGTCCCGTTGGGGCCACGAAACCGCGTCCATTCCTGTCCGGAGAGTTCGATCTGTGCCGAAAAAACCAACACAACCAAAACCGTAGCACGGTACAATGAATTTGCCATTTGATTCGTTTTTCATCGAAGAGAAAGGTCGATCACCAGACTATCGCGGAACTCGAACTGTATCATGGTGCATACCGCTCTTCAATTCCAGTTGATTATTTCCTGAGCCGGTCAATTTCGATTTCGAGTTCAGAGATGCGCTGATCCGCTTTTTTCAATCGGTCGCGCGTTTCGGAGGAATTGAGTGTGCCGACCAGCAACGCGGGGATTTGAATTTCCCGCCAGCGATGGAAGTACTCGCGGCTTTTTTCGGTCACTTTGGCAAGTAACGGCGAATTTTCAGCAGCAAGCATCGAGCCATCCATGCCAAGCCCTTCGAGGATTGCTTTCGCCATCATCCGGTGGCCCGCGGGATGGGGATGCACGCCGTCGCGTGTGTAAGCAAACGAAGAGTCTGCCTTCCGCGCATCGATGACGGCCTCAAGGACAGGGTGAAATTGATCGATGTAATGAATCTTCTCCGCTGTGGCGAGGTCGCGCACGGCTGAGATGAATTTCTCATGCCTGGCGTTCCATTCGGTCCCCGGCTCTTCGGGCGAAGGGCTCAGTAGTACCACGCGAATGTCGGCTTTCCGCAACTGTGTCATGATCTCTCGTAGCGCGCGAATGTGGAGCTTCAAGGCGTGATCCCCGTCGCGCACCTCGTTGGCGCCGTACATGATGATCACGACGGACGGTTGCAAGGGGAGTACATCGCGCGTCAAGCCGTGCGTAACCATTCGTAACAACAGCTCTTCCTGTTCGCGCCCCTGAAGTTTGAGCATCGCATCGCCATTCATGTCGGTGTCCGCGATGCGCTGATGCAACCACGCCCGGTCGCTCCCCCAACCCGCGTTGCGAAACGTGAGTTTCCATTCAGAAAACTGCTCGAGGAGGGCGCACTCCAGGTAGAGCGGGTACTGGCCGCTCTGTGTGATGCTGTCCCCCAGGAACACGATGCGGTCGCCGTCGCGGAACGTAAACGGCACGTTATCCGCGCCGTCGCCGACTGGGACCGCGAGTAGAATCCAGGTGAAGACGATGATTCGCATTGAGCTGTCTCCCGTCGATTGTCCGCCGAGCGTTCAAGGTGCGAAGCGAAAGCTCCAAAGCCGAGCCTTGTTCAAATCGAATCGAAAGCGAATAGGTTTCTCGGCTCAATGCCCCATCTTCGCCCGGCGTCTTTGGGCCAGTTCGTTGGGATCGACCTGTCGATGTTGGATCCAATTGGGCATCGAGGAACCCAGAAACATTCCCAAAAATGAGGCGGCTAGCCCGTAAAGTTGTGGCGGGACGGTTTGCCAAATATTGGCGCTCTCTTCTAAATAAATGTATTCCGATCCAAGCCACACGGGAACGGAAAGCAAAATTGAAAAGACCGCCCCTTGCGTTGTGGCGCGGGACCAATAGATGCCACAGACCAGCGGCACAAAGGCAACGACCAGCGTCACCTTATAGCCGCTTTCCACCATCTCATACATCGTGCTCTCGGAATTGACGGAAATCGAAGTGGCGATGACGGCTACCACGACGAGCATGATCCGCGTGAGCAAGAGCAAGTTCCGATCGCTCAAATGCTGCGTGAATTGCTTCAGAACGTTTTCCGTCATGATGCTGGCGGGAGCTAGCAGCGTTCCGCTGGCCGTCGATAAGATGGCTGAGAGTAACGCACCGAAGAACAAGACTTGAACCCAGATCGGCGTCGTATTGAGAATGAGTGCGGGTAAAATCTTCTGGACTTCGCGAGCATCTTCAGATTCGAAATGCAGCACGTGACTCGGATCGATCAGCGTGGCTGAAAAAGCGATAAACATGGGGACAAAGGCAAATGCAAAATAGAAGAGGCCACCGCCGAGCGTTCCCAGAAAGGCCGTCCGCTCGTTTTTGGCACTGGTGACGCGCTGGAAGACATCCTGCTGGGGGATCGAGCCGAGCGCCATGGTGATGAACTCGCCAATGAAAACCATCCACGCGGCAGCCGTGACATGAGGGAACAAGTTGAGTTTTCCATCGCTCCGGGCGGCGTTGATGACCACGTCGAAGCCCCCCGCGTGGTTGCCGAGTATAATCGCGACGATGATCAGGCCGATGACGATGGCCGCCGTTTGAATCACGTCTGTCAATGCGACCGACCACATCCCTCCGAACATCGTATAAACCGTGACAATCGCGGCTCCGATCAGGATCGACTCATTCAATGAGATATCCGGAAAGAGCACGTTGATGACGAGTCCCAGGGCAGACAATTGGGCGCTCGTCCAACCGAGGTACGAACTGGCGATCCCCAGCGATGTGACGACTTCCACGAATTTACCGTATCGCACATGATAATAATCGCCGATGGTCAACAGTTCGAGGCGATAGAAGGTGCGGGCAAAAAAGAAGGCGACCAGGACGAGGCAGACCGATGCTCCGAAGGGATCTCCCGAAACGAAACCAAGCCCTTTATCGGCAAACTTGGCGGAGACCGAGAGAACTGTCTCGGCGCCGAACCAGGTCGCAAACACGCACGCAAAGTTCATGTACAGCGGCAGCGATCGTCCCGCGACCATGAAGTCCTTCGAACTCTTGACGCGACTCGAAGCGTAAATTCCGACCGCCACCGTCGCCATCATGTAGACAATCACGCATGCAATCAGCATTTTCGTCTCGTCCTCGGTTCTGAACTCAATCGCGAAATCAGGAATTCATCTGAACCAGTCAGTGATGATGATCGACAGGCGTCTTGTCGCTCATGTACCCTCAAACCAAGCCGGTTTCAGACGGCGAATATGGTTGGCGATTGTAGAAATTTCGAAGCGATCAAACAAGTTGAGAAAGGCTCTGGTGTGAGCGCAAGCTGGAAGCGGATGAACGTGGTAAAGCCCGCGTTTTCCTCAGAATGGAATATCGGAATCGCCGTTTTCCCAAACCGATTTCGGAGATTGCGGATTCAGAAGCCCTGCAAGATCGTCACATAGTGCGTCGCATTGCAAAATCAAGTCAGGGCGTTTCGTCACTATGGCATCAAGAGTGCTTCTGAAGCGGTCAATAACCGGGTCGATGAGCGATTCAGTAAATGACGAATTGGAGCCTTGCAAGATTTCTCGGAGATTGCCGAAATCGCGATTGATCTCGTCAATCTGCCATTGAGTTTCCGTGGAAATCATTTCACGCTCGAAATCGGCACGGAGCGCGACGATCAGTTCCGCCAAACGACAACCGAGGCCGAACACGCGAAATCCCAGAGGGACGTCGGCAGTATTCCCCACGCAGAAACTTCGTGACCAGATAGCACTGTCGCCGTCGCTAGTCGAATCCGTCACTCCCAGCCGTTCGCGTTCGGACCATTCAGCGTCGAATTTCTTTCGGTGTTCTGCCCACCGGATTTGCTCCTCGTCCCACTCCTCGCGTGTACGATGATAGATGTCGAAAGCAAATTCGTCGTCCATCTCACTGCCATCGAGATGCCAGAATACCGGACCGGGCATGTCGCTCATCATTTGGCAACACGGGCAATCGGGGTCAATGATGGCATCGTGACCGGACATCCCTTCCGGAAGTCGAGAGCGTTCGCGATTGATGATCGAACGCGGTGTTCGACCATGGCACTCGGGATCGGGGCAATCGAACCAGGCTTCGCGGGCCGCTTCCAAATGAGGAACTTCCCTCGTCAGGAAGTCGCCGACGCTTAAGAAATCCTCGCCCTGACTGGCATTTGACGACTGGTTGAACTCTGTGGTATGTTCCCAGCATGTCCACAGCAGTTCGCGAATCAGTTCATAGTACTTGACCAACTCATGAGTGCCGAGGCCTCCGTATCGGTATGCGTGCGACGATTCCGCGAGTCCGGGGGGACAGTCGCCGATGAGCGACCAATATTCGCAGCGATCCTGTAGATCCCATGTCAGGTGGTCATGTCGGTCGAGAGCGATTTCGCGCGGGCAAACGCCGCCAAGATCATCGCGAGGAGTCAAGAGCCACGCCACATGAATTCTTTTTATCGCATCGTATACTGGTCCGGAGAAAAGCTGTTGTGTTGGTTCTGCCTGCGACGCGCGAGTTTCAACGGCGATTTCGTCGCGTCGGGTCAACGTGGCAAAGACTTCCCTCGCGATAAACTCGATGAGTGGTCGGCCGTAAAAGATCGCACGAACATCCAATACCGGCTTTGCGGCCCGTTCACGGCGGCGTACTTCAGCGACGAACTGCCAACTATTTCTATCGTTCAGGTATCGCCAATCGCCCGCCAGATGATATCGAAGGCCCGTATTCGTGCAGCGTTCACCGTCGTGATATTCGACGGTTCCCTTCGACGCGGCAGAAACGTATGTCGAATCGACAATGACAATCCGGGCGATGAGGTCTATGACAACCAGACCTGCATCATACGGTACATCGCAGAGCATGGGCGAGAGTTTACCGAATATTCGCGATCCCACCTTCGGTTTCGAGAACCTCGCAGCAGCAGCTTCGAGTTCCTCAAGCGTAAAAGGATCGGCACTGAGAGCCGCCACCGCTCGTTCGACGGAGCTTCCATGTATGATCGTAGACCAATCGCACTTCTCCTCGCGCACAACCAAGCGAACTTCACTCATGGCCTCCTCCCCTACACCAGCCCAAAAGAAATGCTCGACCGATGGTACTGAATTTCATATACGAGGGAATTGCATATTATTAAGGTTTTTCCAGAACCGTGCCAATCCAGGTGTCCGAAACCCTTGAGGCAAGCGGGTTGGGAGTTGCACTGACAAAAGGTCATGTTCAGCAATGCCGCGACGGCTTACTTCTTCCTGGTCTCGCGAAAGTGCGGTGCCTCGACCAGCGTGAAAATCATGACCTCTTCGCCGGTGATGGTGCTGATGTCGTGGTGCAGGCTCAGCACTTTGACGGTGGTCACTTCGCGAATCAATTCTTCCATGACCGGCCGCGCCGTTTCGATCAGTTGCGTCCGGACCTGCTTCAGCAAATCGCGTCCCTTTTCGGGCACGAGCGTCTGGACGAGGTGTTGCTCCGCAGCGGTCAGCACGCCCTGCATGCGGACGACGAGCAGATCGCCGATGAGGTGCGCATGGATGTGCTTCGGCCCTCGCCCCATGAATTCCTGCTCGAAGCGATTGATTCCATCGCAGATGGCGGCTTCGATTTCTCCCTGTGATTTCATACTCAATTCCCGCTCTCCCTTCGCACGATAAAACCCGCAAGATTATAGCCCTGACCGAATGATGGGGCAAGAAACCATAATTCCTTTCAGGAAAGTAACATTACTTTTATCAATCGCGAATGGAAATCAAATAGCTCATTGACTTCTATAAGAGCGATGGATAAGATGACGTCGGTCGAGAGAAGATAAAGATCAACCTTCGACATTTTCGGATGACTAGATAAAGCGCAAGCCGGCGACATGCCTGCAGGCGCGTTAATAAGTAAGCCGACGTGGGAGAAAACCTTCGGGTCTTCTCCCACGTCGGCTTTTTTTGTTTTTTTGGCTCGATCAGCCAGTTATGGAGGTTTGCATGTACGACGACGTCTCTGGTCCCACTCTTGACGAGCCGCCTCAACCGTTTGAACGGGCCATACCGCGGGACAAAGATTTGGTTCATCGGATCAACGCACAACTGCAAATCGACCTGGGCCAGCAGGTTCGCGACTTTCGTGTGACGACCAGGAATCACGGCCTGATTTTACAAGGCCGTATTCACTCGTATTACGGAAAACTGCTGACACAGCAAGTGGCGATGGAAGTGTCGGGACTTGGCGTCGTGGCCAATGAGATTACCGTTTTCTGAACCCACGCGACGGCCATTACCGTCAGAAAAGTCTTTCATGGACAAGCTTACGTCGACGATGGTTGAGCAAATTGCAGACGTGGTCAGCGCCTTCCAGAAACAGAGTACGGGCCACGCGCCGAAAGCGGTCTCCGTGGTTCTGAGCGAAGATACGCTGGTGATCACGCTGCACGAGGCGTTGTCGCCGGTAGAAAGAGTTCTCGCCGAAAGCGTGGAAGGCGCGGCACAGGTGCAGGAGTATCACCGACAGCTCTTTTCGACTTCATCCGAAACGTTGCGCCAGGATATTCAGCGCATCTCGGGGAGACAAATCCGTGAATCGATGGTGGAAACCGAGCCTTTGACCGGGGCCATCGTGCATGCATTTACATCCGGCACAATGGTGCAAGTCTTCTTGTTCACGCCACGCACGCTCGCAGTCGGTTGACATGGCTGTCAACCGCCCGAGCAGACAAACCACGAGGAGTATCCGTGATGTTGGTTCTGACGAGGAAAATGCTGGAAACGATCTTTATCGGTGGAGGCAACGCCACCAGCAAGACCATCAAAGTGACCGTGCTGGACATCATCGGCGGCAAGGTCAGGCTGGGCTTTGAGGCCGCAGCCGATATCCCGATTCTACGCGGCGAACTTTGGAACCAGATGCACGGCAACGACCGGTCTGGCGGGGCGCCGGAAGAATTCAACGAAATCAAGATTTAGAGATCCTGACACAACCGGTTGTGCCTGTCGAAAAGGCCTGAACGTTCGCAGAAAATCACACCGCACAGAAGTTGTGTTAGATGCATTCGTCGTTCCTCGAGGTCTGTTCCTCGCAGGATTCATGGCCCGTTTTGGCCGTAAGTTGGTGTTACTCAGGAGGAGTCTTTCTCATGTCTCGAAAACTATTGTCCCTCGCTTTGCTCGCCGCGACCTTCACACTGTTCGGCACTGCGGATGCCGAAGCCCGACATTGCCGCAACCACTACAGAAGCAACCGTTGTTGCCAGACCAGATATCACGGTCGCGGGCACTGCGGTCACAGAGTGAGCCACTGTGGTCACAATCGTCATGACCGCGGCCATTGCGATACCGACAGTTGCGGTCATCGGCAGTCGAGGAACGACTACGCGATGAACTCGTGCTCCTATTAGTCAATCGGTGCCGTCATTCTTGCGATGACGTGTTGTTCATGCAGGCAGACGTGGAGCAGGCAACTCGCATAAAGCTCCGAGGTTTTCTCGCTCAAATGGTCATCTTGACCGATTACCAGCCGCCACGAAGCGGCTCAAACAAAGGTTGAAAGCATGCGTATGATATTAATTGTGTCCGGTGCCGCCCTTCTGGTCGGCGTGGTTTGCTTTGCCGGTGAAGACAAAAAAGGCGATCCTAAACCCGTTAAGAAAGCCGCAACTCAAGCCGTGGATCCTGATGGCACGAAAGGGACCGCGAGTCGAAACCTCAAGCTGATTAAGGGAGTTGTCGCCAAACCTGCCGAAGACACACCCGACGACCAGCCGCTCACAGAAGAGATTTCCGCCGACGAAGAAGCCATACGTCAATCGGATGAATCCTTTGCGAAAGCTTATGGAGAAGGGGACGCCAAGTCGCTGGCTGCTCACTTCACTGCCGACGCGGAATATGTCAACGAATTGGGTGACGTCTTCCAAGGCCGCGACGCGATTGAAGAATCGATGACCGAATTCTTCACCGAAAACCCCGGCTGCGCGCTTGAGGTCAACATCGATTCGATTCGGTTCATCACGCCCGACGTCGCAGTCGAAGACGGCAGCACGATCATCACGCGTTCGAACGACTCGGAACCGATCGAAAGCCGTTATACCGCAGTGCATGTGAAAAGCGACGGCAAGTGGCTCGCGGCCAGCGTTCGCGATCACGCACCCAAGGACCGCAGACAGCATCGTGCCCAACTCGATCAACTTTCATGGCTGCAAGGGGACTGGGTTGATGAAGGGGACGACTCGCTCGTGACCTTTTCATGCCAGAAGGTCGACAACGGCAACTTCATGCTTCGCACGTTCACCATTCACGTCGCGGGACAAGAAGCAATGTACGGCACGCAGCGTATCGGCTGGGATCCCCTGACCGGAAAACTTCGCGCCTGGATCTTCGACTCGGAAGGGGGATATGCCGAGGGACTCTGGCATCGCGACGAAGAAAACTGGGTACTGAAGGTCACTGGCGTAACGGCCGACGGGCAGATCGCCTCCAGCACGAGCATCTACACCTTCGTGAACGAGCACACCATGACCTGGCAATCGGTGGATCACGAGATCGCCGGAGTCCAACAACCCGACAGTGAAATCTATACGATCGTTCGCCAGGCACCCGTGCCGGTCATCGCGGACGACAACAAGTAACCGTTTGAATTAACAAGGCGAAATTGGGCCGGTCGAAAGCCGTCCGCAATTCGCAATACTCATGGAGAAATCAATTATGAAAAGTATGACTTGGAAGACTCCGCTCGTCTGCGGTCTCGCACTCTCTCTCAGTTCGGTCGGCTTATTCGTTTACCATATTGCCGTTGCCGATGATGTCGCTCAGCGTGGAAAAGATGCCGATCAGGATGGCGATAAGGGAAACGATCGATCCAGTAAAGGTCGCGGCAAAAGCGAAGGAGGCGAACGTGGTGGTCAAGGTAATGCCGGCCCAGGCGCCGGTTCTCCGAATGGCGCCGGTCGTGGTGGGCAGCCATCACAGACTGGGAATGCTCCACGCTCTGGTGGACGCGGCGGAATGCATGTCCCTCCTTCGACAATCGGACCTCGTCAACCCACGGGGCGTGGCGGACAGCAACCTTCCATCAATCGCACGCCGTCATTCAGCCGGCCCAGCGTGAGAGGCAACGATCGAGGGACAACGCCGGGATCGGCCACGTTTCGACGCCCGACTCGGGGACCGATCAGAAGTAATGGTGGCCCGAATTCATCCCGCGATGGAGTCTCCGGAAGCATACGTATCGGAGATCAGGGATTGCGAATCAACGTGGGCGGCGGTACGCGAACGCGCGGCTCAGACTTCAACCGCTCGAGAATCACGAACCGTCCCTTCGACGGCAACACGGTCAACTTCAACAACCGCCGCTTCAATGTCGGACACAACTCGTACCAGCCATCCTATTACCGACATTCGGGATATCACGGCTACTGGAACGGGAATCGCGGCTTCGGCGGTGGTTCGGGTTATTGGTATGGACGAGGTTCTAATTATGGATACGGCGGAGGATACGGTGCCGGCTGGGGCTGGGGTTTAGGAAATGGCTACGGTGACTACGGTGTCGGCTACGGCGGTGGATACGCCGGTTACGGCCGTGGCTACCGTGGCTATGGTTATCGACCGTTCGGTTGGGGACTCGGAGGCTGGGGCCTCGGATCGATCATCTACAACAGTGGATATCTTGGTTATTCGAATCCGTACTACGTCGATGGTGGTTGGTCCGGGTATAACTACTCTCAGCCCGTCGTCGTGACTTATAACACCTCGTCGGTCATCGCCGATAACGATCCGAATTCGGCGGGCGAAGTTCTGACGAATGCCATCGCCGCATTCCAACAGAACGATTACGATGCGGCACTTGACATCACCAACAAGGGAATCACACAGTTTCCCGACGATGCGGTACTGCACGAATTCAGATCGTTGGTGCTCTTCGCGAAACAGGACTATCAGCAATCGGCTTCCACGATTCACTCGGTTCTGGCCGTCGGTCCGGGTTGGGACTGGACGACGCTGAGCAGCATGTACGTCAGCGTGGCGATCTACACGGAACAGCTCCGTGCGTTGGAAGCCTTTACAAAGGCGAATCCCAAAGATGCTGCTTCGCGGTTTCTGCTGGCTTATCATTACATGAGTTGCGGACATGCCGAACCGGCTGCGCGTCAACTACGGCAGGTTGTGCAACTGATGCCCAACGACCGTGTCGCCTCCGACATGTTGAAGATGGTCGCACCGCCAGAGGTCGCTCATTTGGACGAAACTACACTGCAACCGGAGCAGGAATTGACGCGACCGGCCCCCACATCCATCGACCCGGCAATGCTGGTGGGAACCTGGAAAGCGGCTCGCGAAGATGGCTCGACGTTTGGCCTGACATTGACGAATGACGCACAGTTTAAGTGGAGCTTTGCGCAAAAAGATCAACCCGCACAAGAATTCGAAGGAACGTACTCCTTTGAGGAAAACGTGCTGGCATTAGAGCGGTCTGATGGCGGATCGCTGATCGCCGAGGTCACTCCCGGCGGAGATGCGATGTTCAACTTCAAGCTGATCGGTGCTCCCGAGGACGACCCCGGGCTCGATTTCAACAAGTAGATGAGTGATTCCGCAAACCGCTGAATCGGTGACTTCGTTCGCCGATTCAGCGGATATTGGAAGATGAAGCATGGCTGACTTTGGAGCGTTATTGAAAGGCGAATAAAATGTTCTCCACGACACTGAGTTTGTTCGGAGCGGCGATCTTGATTCTCGACATTTTCGCCATCGCCAGCGTGTTGATGGGAAGCACCTCGGCCATGCGCAAGTTGCTTTGGATAACCATCATCCTCGTGTTGCCCGTCATCGGAATGATTTTGTACTTCCTGATCGGACGAAGCGTCTTCGACGCACAGGTCTGATGGATCCATGAACGGAGACGGTCTAATGCCAGTGAGTCCGAAAGTAAGAACGAGCTGACGCATGGCGAGTGAAAATGCTGAATAAATCGGGAGCCGCAAACATGAATTGGGATCAGATCGAAGGCAACTGGAAACAAGTGACCGGCAAGATCAAACTGAAATGGGACAAGCTGACCGACAACGACCTCACCACGAGCGAGGGGACACGGGAGCAACTCGCCGGCTCCATTCAAAAAAGATACGGCTATACCAAGGAAAAGGCGGAAAGCGAACTCGATGAATTTGTGCAGGGATTGGTGTCGGGCGCCCCTGTGGAAATGATGTAGCAACCCGTGTGTTATTTTTTGAATCGAAGGTCGGTATTCGACAATTCCGGCGACCGTGACGACCACCGCAACTCACATGTTGACTCTACTGTATTCAAATCAAGGAGAAACGTATGACACTTGAAACGCTTCACGATCTGTACGTGAACGAACTCAAAGATCTTTATAACGCAGAGCACCAGCTTCTCATAGCCCTGCCGAAGATGGCAATTGCTGCTTCCACTCCTCAATTGGCCCAGGCGTTCACAGATCACTTGAGTGAAACGAAAACTCAAATCGATCGGCTCGATCATATTTTCAAAGATCTCGACACTAACCCCAGAGGAAAAACGTGCAAGGCCATGGAAGGATTGCTCGAAGAAGGCAAGGAAATCATGGCGGCAGACGCCGATCCTTCGGTCCTCGACGCCGCCCTCATTACCGCGGCACAACGCGTCGAACACTACGAAATGGCCGGCTATGGATGCGTTAGAACATTTGCCCGTCTGCTCGGTTACGAACAAGCAGCCAATCTGCTGCAAGAGTCGCTGGATGAGGAAGGTGCCGCTGACATCAAATTATCCAGACTTGCCGAGACGATGATCAATGTCGAGGCCGTCTCTCCTGTTGGAAGCGAATAATCGTGTCGATTTGCGTATCAATGCCCACTTCCCTTCACAGTCGGCACGTCGTGTCGCGAGTTCTCAAGTAAAGGTTTTCCACATGAAACGCATTATTGCATACGCCTTGGTTGTCGGCTTCGTGTCCATCGGACTGGTCGGGTGTGACGAAAAGACGTCATCGTCCAAACGAGAAACAACAATCGAGACACCCGGCGGAACGACGACGATCACCACCGAGAAGGAAATCAAAACGAGTGACGACAAATAGCAGCAAGCAGCACCGTGATATGAGCGGTTTTTGAATATCCCATCTGACGCTCGTGAGACGATCCAAATCATTTTCGAAAAGGAATTTCAATATGTCTAATTCAACGCTTACGCCAAACATCAACAAACAACAATGGGCTCAGGCCGCAGACAACGCCAAGGATGCGGCTGCGTCGGTGGGCGAAATGGCCGGACACGCCGCCTCAGCAGTCGGAGAAATGGCAAGCCAGGCAGCCAGTAATGTCGGCAACAAAGTTGACAACCTGACAGCCAGCGCGGGTATCGGCATTCAGGGACTGGGCGACAAACTCAGCGATCACACTCCGCATGACGGCATGCTGGGCACCGCATCACAAGCGGTCGCTAAATCCGTCAGGGACGGTGGCAAGTATGTAGAAGATGCCAAACTCAGCGGGATGACCGAGGACTTTGCACAATTGGTTCGTCGATACCCCATCCCTGCCGTTCTCGTCGCGATCGGCGTGGGTTGTTTCATGAATCGCATCATGAGGAGATGAGCCATGCCTACCGACGTCGAAAGTCTGCCGGAGCAAACTGCCGCTTCGCTGATCAGTAGCATTCTCATCGATCTTAAACGCCTCGTCGAACAGCAATTTCGGTTGACGCGTTGTGAGATCGAGGTGGAGGTTCAACAGCGGGCGGCAGCCGCGGCGGTATTTTGTCTCGGCGCCGGGGTCTTGCTTATCGCTCTTATGACTCTCTGTCTGACCTTGGTTCATCTGCTGCACTGGGCAGTTTCTCCTTCCAGTACAGATACAGCATGGCTTCCGCTATGGGGTTGCCATGCCTTAGCCACCTTCATTTTCGCCGCCGTCGGCGGGAGCCTGGCGCTTGTTGGCCGAGCAAGATTTGGATCGATAGAACCGTATCCCCGTTTGGCCGGAAAGATTCTGAAGGAGGAAGTCACATGGACGAAAGCCCTGAAGTAATCCGGCGGCAAATTGAATTGACCAAGTTGCAACTCATTCAGAATCTGGGATCGCTCGAACTTCAAGTCGCTGAAACCGTTCAATCCACCTTCACAAAGATGAATAATTCGGTGGAATCCGTTCACGAAACGGTAGAGACGGTCACGGCGGCCGTTCACGAGGCCGTGCAGTCCGTCACCAATGCTTTCGATGTTCGGCGACAGATCGAAAGACATCCCTGGCTGGTGATCGGCGGGTCAGCCGTCATCGGCTGTCTGGCGGTCAAGTATCTGTCGGGTTCCGAGAAAAAAGCGGAGTTGGCATCAGGCATGACTCGTACGCCCTCGTGCCCCTCTGCCGGAGACGCAAGTCCTGAAAAGGGGACACCGGCCATTGCGTCTGCCGTAACAGCATCCACAATCGCGGCAGCCTACGAATCCGGAATGAAAAGTTCGTCCTGGAATCAGCTCCGAAGTGCGGGGATCAGCACCCTGATGTGGATTATGCAGGACATCGCCTCTCGCGCCGTTCCGCAAATCATAGCACACTTCACAGGCAATCAGTCCGATGATCGGGGCAGTCGATCCAAAGATAACGGAAACGACCCTGGCTACCCAAGGAAACACGAGGCTTCTGAAGCCGCTTGAACGCAGTCACATGACAACTTCTGAAAACGTTTCATCAAAAAAGGAATCACGAACATGAACTGGGATCAAATCGAAGGCAACTGGAAACAAGTGACCGGCAAGGTCAAAGAGAAATGGGGCAAACTGACCGACAATGACCTCACGACGATCGCGGGTAAACGCGAACAACTCGTCGGAGCCATTCAGGAAAAGTACGGTTACGCCAAGGAAAAAGCGGACACGGAACTCGACGAGTTCGTGAAAGAATTGAAACAGTGAACCGTTCTGGCTCACGTACGGACTATCTTCGGGAACCAGGACAATTTCGCGTGTCGCGGATGCGTCGGGCTCTCAGCATTCAAACAAGGAATCAAGTATGAAGTTTTCACTCGCAGGTTTAACATTGATGACATTGGCAACCTTGACCGGTTGCAACCAGGGAACTCCCGGGGGACCGGGAACGGTCGATGCGAAAGTGGAGAAACCTGCCTACGGACAGGCTGACGACACGTTCAATTTGAGTGTCCCCGTGATGACATCATCCCTTCAACAGGGAAATGAGACGGAAGCCACGATCGGTATCAAGCGGGCTAAGAACTTCGACGAAGATGTCTCGCTCAAGTTCGTCGATGTTCCCGAGGGTGTGACGTTCGAACCCGCCAGTCCTGTGATCAAGCACGGCGACACCGATGCAAAAATTACGTTTAAGGCCGGCGACGAAGCTCCTCTCGGTGACTTCAAAGTCAAAGTCACCGGGCATCCCACCAAGGGTGGCGATGCGCAAATCGAATTCAAGCTGACCATCGCTGCAAAGGATACGTTCACTCTGAATGTCCCTCTTCTGTCGACGTCTCTCAATCAGGGAGAGACGAAAACCGTTTCGATCGGCATCACTCGGGACAAAAGCTTCGATCAAGATGTCGCCATAACCTTCGGCGAATTACCCAAGGGTGTGACCCTCGATCCGGAATCACCGATCATCAAGCACGGCGAAAAGGAAGCGATGGTGACTTTCACCGGCGCGGACGACGCCTCGCTAGGCGACTTCGCCATCCCGGTGACCGGTCATCCCGCGAAGGGTCTCGATGCCTCAAGCGAATTCAAGCTTACCGTGGCCAAGAATTAGAGGCGTGAACCACAATCGAAAAGGGTGAAACGGGAGTGATAACATGAGTGTCGAAACTATTATCAGTTGGATCGTCTGCGGGTTGGTCGTTGGAATTTGCGCACGATTTCTCATCCCAGGCCGGCAGTACATGAGTCTGCCGATGACGGCAATCCTGGGTATCGTCGGCGCCATCGTGGGAGGTTATCTCTACTCCCTCGGTCAGGGCGCATCGGCCCAGCCCTTTTCATTAACGAGCCACAACTGGTACGGCTGGATCGTTTCCATTCTGGGAGCGATGCTCGTGGTATGGATTTATCCGTTCTTCTATCCTCGTAAATGGTGGAACTGATTTTCGGGAGAGCTTCGCATTGAATGTTGAATTCAGTGCGAAGCGTGCCGAACGGAATGGTGCAGAATCACGACTGTGATTCTGCGGCACGACTGCATGGCCGCAGCCACCGTCTGGTTCGAACACGTCGAACTGAGACACAACCGTTCAAACTTTAAGGGAAACAATCATGTTGGGAACAATTCTGATCATTCTGTTGATTCTGATGCTCCTCGGAGCCATGCCACGTTGGTCTCATAGCCAAAACTGGGGTTACGCCCCGAGCGGGGGACTGGGACTCGTGCTGACGATTCTGGTGATTTTGGTCCTGCTGGGACGGATATAAACAGGTTGATAATAACGATCGAATGACTTGGTCAAGAAAGATATCCGTCATGAAGCGACTTATTTCGATGGTATTCGTCCTCGCCATCATCGTGGGAGGACTTGGGTTTTACAGAGGCTGGTTCACCATGTCGAGTGACGGCGACACACAGAGCGATAAGATCGACGTCAATCTGACGATCGATACCGTCAAGGTGAAAGAGGATTCCGAGGCCTTGAAAGACAAGACGAAATCGTTGACGGACAAAGTCAATGACTAAATCGACGTTCAATTTTATTGACTCGTCGTGCAGAACGCATTGAAAAAAGGACAACGAATATGGACAACGCCAACCTGCTCGTCGTTGCCATGGCAGAACGATGCCTCGCGCTGATTCAGAATGCCGATCAACCAGAATCCGGTTTGCCGAAAGTGTTGCACCTCAACCATCTGTCATGGATGTGCGACAACATTTTGAAGCATGCGGAGGAATGGCCTGCCACCAAATTGAATCGTTGGATCGGCTTTATTCAATGCGCGATGATGGCGAACCGTATCCTTGACTTCGGCGAGGCCAAAGCCATGTTCGACAAGGCGAAGATCGCACACGGAGAATTCAGCGAAGACCTGGTCGATCATCTCGATCCGGAGAGTGCATTCAACCTGGAAATCGGGGGACAGGGGTAACGGATCGCAGGCGATGATGCGAGCCGACGCCATAAAGGGTTTTTCAAACATCAATTATTTGAAGGTGTATCGCATATGATCAATATAATAAAACCAACCGGCACCGTCGGCATCTATTCGACGGACGATGCAACACATTATTCGTGGCATAATTTGCCGCCGGCGCTTCAGCAATTCGAAGGGCTAATTGCGACGTACCCCGACGCGGCGGAAGCCGATTACTCCCGGATGCAAATTCACAACATCATCAATACTGTCATATCGAAGCTGGAGTTGATGGTCTCTCAAGTGAAACTTGCCCGAGCTTACTTCGAAACGAGTCGAAGAGTGTAAGAGGCGCAGTTCCCTGTTGAACGTCGCGAGACGCTAACGTGTCGCCTTACAGTGTTTAGGGTCGGATTCTGCCTGTTCAGAGGCCGGTTTCCGTATCGCGCGAATTCTGTATCCGATCCTCACTCGAATCGCGCATGAACGGAATCAAGAAAGCATATAATATCATGACGATCAATTCACTTTTTGTTTCAACCTATCCGCCCGAAGAATGCGGCCTCGCTACTTTCACCAAAGACTCAGCGGATGCCTTGGACTTTGCGGTGGGAGACAACGTCTCCTCGATCGCGGCGATCCAGAAGACGCGAGTCCTTCCGAACAACGATCCGCGAGTCGTCCACGTCATCGACAACAGCCGTCCCGACGCGTACACCCTGGCTGCGGAAGCTGCCAACGACGGCCCCTGCGACGTGGTCAGCCTGCAACACGAATTCGGTCTGTTTCCCGGCGAATGGGGCTGCCGCGTGCTGGACTTTATGCGAGTTTGCGAGAAACCGATCGTCACCACTTTTCACACGCTGCTCACGCAACCCGAATCGCTTCCGCGACGAATCGTCCAGAATCTGGCGGCCCGCAGCCAGGGAATCGTGGTGATGACCGAGATCGCCTCTCGGTTATTGTCCGAGGTTTACGGCGTTTCCGGTTCTTTTGTGCGGGTGATTCCCCATGGAGTCCCCGAGGTTCCCTACCGGCGCGACGTGTGTCGCAAGGCGGAAATCAATGTCGATGGCCGCCAGGTGATTTGTACGTTCGGTCTCATCAATCGCGGCAAAGGATTGGAGCACATGATTCGAGCCATGCCGCGAATCGTCGCGGCCTGTCCCGAAGCGATGTACCTGATCGTGGGGGTAACTCACCCGCAGGTGAAACGGCACGAAGGCGAAGTCTATCGAGAGGGACTGGTCGAACTGGCCGAATCGCTGGGGGTTGGCGAACATGTCCGTTTCATCAACGAGTATCTCAGCCTCCCAGAACTTATCACACACCTTCAAGCTTGCGACGTTTTTGTGACACCTTATCCTGGAAAAGATCAGATCGCCAGTGGCACGATGGCCTACGCTCTAGCAGCGGTGGGAGCGGTGGTGAGCACTCCCTATCTCTACGCAAAAGAAGTTCTCGCAGACGGAAGAGGAATGCTCGTCCCCTTCGGAGACAGCAGCGCGATGGCCGCGGCCACAATCAAGTTGCTGACGGATTCTGATTTGTTAGCTGCAACTCGACGCCGAGCGTATCAGTACGCCAAGCCGATGTTCTGGCCCAATGTGGGGCGACAGTATCTGGATTTCTTCACCGAAGTCGTGCATGAAAACGCAAGACAAGCCAAAACTTCCTTTCGCGTGAAAACGCCGTCGGCCGGAAAGAAACAACGCGAACAACTTTTACTTGAGGGAACTTAATGCAAGGACGCAATATTTTGCCGCTCGACCACCTGGATCGTATGACCGACTCCACTGGTCTAATTCAACACGCAATTTACAGTCTTCCGCGTCGCGAGAGCGGCTATACGACGGACGACAATGCGCGAGCGTTACGTTTGTGCGTTCGTCTGTGGAACGAACAACCCGACGACCGCATGTTGTCGCGAGTCGCGTGCTATTTGAGCTTTCTGGAACACGCACGCTGCCCCGTTCGCGGATTTCACAATTTCTTGAGCTATCAACGCGACTGGCTGGATGCCGCCGGTACAGGCGATTGCCAAGGGCAAGCCGTATTAGCGCTTGCCGAAGTTCTCGGCAGCCGATTGCCATCGGGCTTTCAGGATCTGGCTCGCGAACTGCTCAATGGCGTCCTCCCCGCGCTGGCCGAACTGCGAAGTTTGCGAGCACAAGCCTACGTGATTCAAGCATGGGCTCACCTGTGGCGTGCCGGCGTCAGTGATATTGGCCCTTTAGAGAACGTCGCCCGACTTGCGGCTGACCGACTAATTGAATGTTACGACCGCTCGCAGCGACCCGATTGGCCGTGGTTTGAATCGCGGATGACTTATGCCAACGCAGTCTTGCCGCACGCCCTGTTCGATGCAGCGCAGCGCTGGCCCGACGAGGAGTTTCTCGCGGTAGCCGAATCGTCGTTTTCTTTCCTTGATCTCGTCACGACCTCCGACAATGTTTTCTGGCCGATTGGCAACCAGGATTGGTACTCCCACGGCGAAGAGAAATCGCTTTACGACCAGCAACCCGTGGAAGCCTCTACGATGGCGGCTGCCGCGCTGGCCGGGTTGGAACTTTGCAAAGACGACAAGTACATGACAATTTTTCTGCGGGCTCACGGCTGGTTTCACGGCCAGAACAGTCTGAAGCATGTGTTAGCCGACGTACGGAACGGCGCGTGTTTCGACGGCCTGCAAGCGGCGGAAGTCAATCGAAATCAGGGGGCAGAATCGACGCTGGCATTTCTGTGGACCGAGATGCATCGGTATGCCCTCCAACCCGATCGGGAGCTCGCGCAAACAGGCAGCCATCAACTACGTGTGATCGCAGAGCCGATCGTCGAACGAAAAATCTCTCAAGGGACACAACGAAATGTTACGCGAGTCGAATAAGCCGAAGTTATATCAAGAATTGTTTCAGCGCCATCCCGATAACCCTATTCTTACGGCCCAGGATTGGCCTTATCCCGCCAACACCGTCTTCAATGCGGGAGCATGCCAGCTCAAAGACGAAACGATATTGCTGGTTCGCGTCGAAGACCGCCGCGGACATTCCCATCTGACAGTCGCTCGCAGCAGCGACGGGGTCACGAACTGGCACATCGATCCAACTCCGAGTTTCGCACCCGATCCGGAAAATTTTTCGGAAGAAGCCTGGGGGGTGGAGGATCCTCGTTTGACATGGGTGGAAGAGCGAAACGAATGGATCATCGCGTACACCGCGTATTCGCCCAGCGGGCCGATGGTCTCGCTGGCGCGGACGACGGATTTCAAGACCTTTACGCGCATGGGGCCGGTCATGCCTCCCGAAGATAAGGACGCCGCGATTTTTCCTCGCCGTTTCGGCAATCGCTACGCCATGATCCATCGTCCCGTTTCGTCGGGCAGTTCCGGCGCACATATCTGGCTTTCATTTTCACCCGATCTCACGCACTGGGGTGACCACCACATTCTGTTGCACGCCCGTCGCGGCTCCTGGTGGGACGCCAACAAGATCGGCCTCAGCCCTCCTCCGATGGAAACTCCGGAAGGATGGCTCATCATGTATCATGGCGTACGACATACTCCGGGCGGGTGTCTGTACCGACTGGGTCTCGCGCTGCTTGATCTGGAAAAACCCTGGCAAGTGCTGCGTCGCAGCGACGAATGGCTCTTTGGTCCGGAGATGCCTTACGAACGCAACGGTGACGTCAACGGCGTCGTCTTCCCATGTGGCTGGATTCTCGATCCCGACACCGGCACGATCCGCATGTATTACGGAGGTGCAGACACATGTATTGCCCTGGCCACCGGCCAGCTTTCAGATGTCTTGACCTACTTGCGATCGTGCCCCGCTCCGCCATTGCGTAAGCGACCGGGAATGACGCTATTCGAATGAGGAGAGTCAACTCGTCGCCAACCTTGATGTCGGTGGTGATCAGGGATAAACTCCATTTGTGTCGAGACTTTCCGATTGAAGGCACCCAACCCAAAGGCCGTCATGAAACGAAATTGCTGTTTTGCCGGAACAATGCTCGCAGTGATCCTGGCAGCCGGACTGACCGCCGCCAAGGCCGAGGAGAAGCCTTTCGAAGAACTCGTCAAGGAACTCCAGGCGGCCAAGCCGGAGTTCGCCGAACGGCATCAGAAGCTGCTCAACGAACGCTATGACTTAGGGGATCGCCCGGCCGAGGGGGTCACGATGGCGAAAGGAAAAGCGGTTCAGGAAGGCGTCCGCGTGCGCTTGCCGAAGGGGACGTTGTGGGAAAAACTGGGTGAGATGTCACCCGAGGAAATCAAGAGCCAGAAACTTTGGCCCGCAGGATTTTTCCCGCTCCCGCATCCCCACCACGAAGCGGGAGGCATGGTCTTTCCCAAGTTCCAGATCGATGAACTGAAGAAACAAACCGGTCGCGACCTGACGCGATTCGATCTCGATTTCGACTTACCCGATCATTTGCTGCCGGAATTTCCGGCACCCATCTACTTGACGACTCGCCCTGACCTCGGCGATGTATCCAAAGGCAAACTGGTAACGCTCGCAAACTTTCATGAACTGTTCAAGGACGTACTAAATCCCAAGCAACTGGAAGGGCTGCGATTGCTTGTGACTCCGTTCCCGCAAGCGCAGTTCAATGCCACGGATGATCGCCGGTCGCTTCTGGCGCATCAGGGGGTCAGTTGTTTCGACTGCCACGCCAACGGTCACACCAATTCGGCTACGCACACCGTCGGCGATATCCGTCCGAACGAGCATCGCCACCGCATCGAAACGCCGACCCTGCGAGGATTGAATATTCAGCAGCTGTTCGGCTCGCAGCGCGCCTTGAAGACAGTCGAAGACTTCACCGAGTTCGAACAGCGCGCGGCGTATTTTGACGGCGATCCAATACAAGCGCAGCGAAAGGGAGTCAATATTCTGGAACGCGGCAGCCAGGTGCATTTCATGGCGGAATTCCAGTCAATTCTGGATTTCCCCCCCGCACCGAAACTGAATGTCTTCGGAAAACTCGACCCCGAACTGGCGAGCGAAAGTGAAATGCGCGGACAGGAATTGTTCTTCGGCAAAGCCCAATGCGCCGTGTGCCATACGCCGCCGTATTACACCGATAACCTGATGCACAATTTGCGAGTGGAGCGATTCTTTACCGAGAAGATGATTAACGGTCGCAAAGCATCGGCGGACGGCCCGATCAAGACCTTCCCGCTGAGGGGCATCAAAGATTCGCCTCCGTATCTCCACGATGATCGATTGCTGACTCTGGAAGACACGGTCGAATTCTTCAATCTCGTGCTCGAACTCAAATTGACTGCCGACGAGAAAATCGATCTGGTGGCGTTCATGCGATGCCTGTAGAAGGCTCCGGGCCATCGATCGGTTGCGTCTCAGTTTTGACAGCGATACATCATTCGAGAAATAAGACCGGGCGGCCGGTGGTTGCCGACTTCGGTAACGGCAGATAATGGCCTATCGAATATTTTCCCGGTCCGATGAGCATGATGGGCAACAGCAGGCCGATGAGGGCGAGGTTGTATTCGAATCCGCCGTTCTGCAGGAAGAAACCGTTTTTACCGTGGGCCAGCGCGATGGCACCGAACATGATGACGATGTTGGATGCGGCGGAAAATCGGGTGAGAAATCCGACGACGATCCCCGCTCCACCCAGGCATTCACCGACGGCGACAAGATAGCCGATGGGGCCCATCATCTTGACGATCTCCGTCAAACCGGGACCGCCGAAGGCACCGAAGAGTTTCTGTGCGCCATGAGCGGCGAAGATGACGCCGACGATGATTCGCATCGCCAGCAGCGAGAAATCGATAGCCGAACGACCATTGATGGAAGATTTTTGATTGTCCACGATTTTCGTCTCCTACAATGTATTGCGTGTGTCGTGCGCTGAGAGATCGACGCCAACTTTGAATCCCCCGTGCGCCATGCGTTTCATGTCGAAGGGCATGTTTTTGGGATCACACATCGTCGCCAGGCGGGGATCCTTCATGACCTTCGCATTGACGCGATCGCGATGGGCCTTCGATTTGTAGACGATCCACGCAAACACGACCGTTTCATCGGGCTTGAGTTTGACCAGTTTGGGGAATGGAACGCTACAGGGGGTATCGAGGTCATCTCCCGCGCATTCGCGGTATTCCAGTGCGCCATGTTCGAGCCAGACTTTCCCCGCTTTCTTCGACATGGTGAAATAAGTGGCCAGGTTATTCTTCGGTACCGGTAATACAAAGCCGTCGATGTATTTCATGATGTTTCTAACCTCCTATAAAGTTTACGCGTTGACCCCTTCGACTGCCGCTTTCATGCTCGCCAGGCCTTTTTCGAAGTCGCCGCCGACGAGTTTGTCCATGTTCATGAGCAGGTTGAAGCCTTTCATCATGAAGTTGTTTTGCCCCGTCATTGCCCAGACGATTCGAGTCTGAGTCCCTTCGGGAACGAACGTGAACTCGGCGGTGTTGGTGGCGACAAAGGGCTTCAGGAACTCAAGTTTGATGCGGATGATTTCATTCGCCCGGCTTTCAAGGATCGTCATTCGTCCTTCGCCGACTTTCTTGTTGCCCGACCACGAGTACTTGGCGCCGGTTCCCGACGCGGGACCATCGAAGGTTTTCGTCATCGTCGAATCGATTTTCTCCCAAGGCGACCACGCAATCCAATTGTGAAAATCGTTCACAAAAGGAAATACTACAGCCGGCGGTGCGGCAATTGTCGTCGACCGCTCGATGCGGAACGCCGCGGGTTGCATCGCCACGATGACGATAAACAGGATGAGGATGGCGCCGAGAATGATGAGAATCGGGATCAGCATGACGCACCATTCAATGGTGAAGTGAAAGTATTGATCGAAGGTGATCGATGTTCGTGAAGCGTTCCGTAGATATCGGGTTCACACTACGAACATATCGCGCGGCGGGTCGATTGGAAAGCGTAGCCCCGTGCGCCGGTAAAAACACAGCCGCAGCGGCGACGTTTTATTTGCCGACGAGGACCATCCACGTCACGCCGAAGCGATCGATCAGCATCCCGAATTTCGCTGAAAAGAAGGTCTTCGTGAGAGGCATCGTCACCGTTCCACCATCCCCGAGCGCTGAGAAATAACGATCGGCATCGGCTGCATTGGCTACGGACAGCGAGAGGGTCATACCTTCGAATTTTGCAGCCCCTTTGCAGTATCCGTCGGTGGCCATGATGATCGATTCGCCGATGCGCAAGCTGGCGTGCAACACCTTCTGATCGGATCCGGGAGGAATGACGCCGGGGTCGCAAGGCTCCGGGCTTTCATTGTTCCGCATCAGCATCAGCACTTCGGCACCGACCGCCTTGCGATAAAATGTGATCGCTTCCTCGCAACGACCGTCGAAGTTCAAGTAAGGCTGGACTAACATGATGTGCTCCTTTGTTGTATGGGATTGACTCAGCTTGTCGTTGAAATTCTACAAGAAACTCATGTCCCCATGCAAAAGTGATTCTCTATTTCGTCGACCGGGGACGGTGAATCACGCGGCCATCAAGCACCAGCCTGGTCACCCAACGAACTCAAGTGCTCGGACAGTTGGTCCAGCGTCCCTGTCCAGCCCCCCTTCATCGATTCGTGTCCCGCGAAGAATGTATCGCATTCGATCTGAGTTCCTCCGATCGCCGACGACTGCACGGTGACGAGCGTCCCGCGGCCGATCCCCGCGTGTTCTTCAAAGGTTACGACAGTCAACATTTCCAGCGGCCATTGGCCTTCGAAGGGGGCACGGGTGATGCCGCCCGACGCATCCGAAAACGAGACGACGAAGACGAGTTTGTGCGGCGGATCGATTTCACGAAAAATCCAACGTCCCCACATGATGCTTCCGCTTGGCGATTGCATGGCATACAGAAACATGCCGCCCGGGCGCAAATCCAGCGAGCATGTGGGTATGGTGGTCCCTTTCGGGCCAAACCATTGCTGAAGCTGCTCGCGCTCGGTCCATGCTCGATAAACCACCTCACGGGGAGCATGAAAAACGCGGGAAATGACAAAGGGTGGCTCGGTCGCCGATGCCCCGCGAGCCGAGACGGTATTGAGATATTCCCCCAACCTCGCGAGCGTCTGTTTGCCCCCTTCGATGGCGTTGTATGTTTGAATGACATAATCCCTGGCTTTTGCCGAAGGAAAGATCGACTTCAGCGTGACGATCGTCTGTCTCCCGTCATCGCCGGCCTTTTCAAAGGTCACTCGGGCGGTGAAGTTGACCGCCTTGGCCTCCTTTTCACCGCCGTGTTTGTATGAGAGTAATTCCGGTTCTACGACTTCAAGATACGTATTGATGTTCTCGTAATCCTGACCGTCGGGGCCGTGCATGACGAACCGCCATACCCCACCGGGTTTGACTTCCATCTCGTGGGTAGTCGTGGTGAAGCCGCTCGGTCCCCACCATTGCGGGACATGCTCGGGGTCGGTCCAGACTCTCCAGACCAGTTCGCGCGGAGCATCGAACAGACGCGAGATGACGATTTCGCGATCGGATGTGTCTTCAGTTGCGGCTTTAGATTTTTCGATCATGTATGGACTCCTACTTTTTTCGATCGTGTTTTTTCTCGCGGGCTTGCAGCTTGCGGAGGTAAATTTCAAGACGGTCGAAACTCTGTTCCCAGAATATGCGGTATTGCTCGATCCAGTCTGACGCCTCATGGAGCGGCTTCGCCTTGAGCCGGCACGGCCGCCATTGGGCCTCGCGGCTGCGCTCGATCAGCCCCGCCCGCTCGAGCACCTTGAGATGCTTGGAGATCCCCGGCAAACTCATCTTGAACGGCTTCGCTAATTCGGAGACCGACGACTCGCCCTGAGATAGCCGAGCCAGAATCGCCCGACGCGTCGGATCGGCGAGAGCTGAAAACGTCGTGCTGAGTTGGTCGGCTGTCATTGTATTTCACCATTCAGTTAATTAACTAATTGGTAAAATACAGCGCAGACTGACAGTCGTCAAGCACAACGCGAGAAAATTACGGATTGCAGATGAAATGGCTGTCGTTCGATTTATCGCTCCGCAGCCATGTCTGGTTTCTTGTAGACAACCCCCGCCTTCATCACGAAGACGACGTCGTGCATGGCGTGAATGTCTTCGAGAGGATTTCCCTTCACGGCGACGACGTCTGCGATTTTTTTCGGTTCCAGCGTCCCCAGCTTGTTGTCGATCCTCAGCAATTGAGACGCGACCAGCGTTGCCGATTGAATCGCTTTCATCGGCGGCATGCCCCCTTCGACCATCAGTTCGAATTCGCGAGCATTCTGGCCGTGGGGAGATACCCCCGAATCGGTACCGAACGCGATCTTCACGCCGGCGGCATGCGCTTTTTGGAACGTGGCACGAATCACCGGACCGATCGCTGCCGCTTTGGGGCGCACGATAGCGGGGAAATATCCTTCTTCCTTTGCCTTCTCAGCGACCCACTCCCCGGCGAGATTCGTGGGAACCCAGTACGTCCCCCGTTCTTTCATGAGTTCGATCACCTCGTCGGTCATGAACGTCCCATGCTCGATCGAATCGACCCCCGCCAGAACTGCTCGTTTCATTCCTTCGGTTCCGTGAGCATGGACCGCGACGATCATATTGTAATCTTTCGCGGTCTGGACGATTGCCTCCAGTTCCTCCTGAGTGAACTGCGGATTCTGTCCGCTGGCGGCGAGACTGAGCACGCCCCCTGTCGCCGTCAATTTGATGAGGTCAGCCCCTTCCTTATAGCGGAGTCGAACGGCTTTCCGCGCTTCATCGGGACCATTGACGACCCCCACCAGTGGGTCGCCGTCGCGACGGTAATCTCCCTTGATGCTGTTTGTGGGGTCGGCGTGTCCGCCGGTCGTCGCTAGCGACTTGCCCGACGTGTAGATTCGCGGACCGATGATCCACCCTTCGTTAATGGCCTTGCGAAGTGCGACCGAATTGATGCCGTTGTCGCCGAGGTCTCGGACGGTCGTAAAACCCGCCAGCAATGTCGTTCGTGCATACATTGTCGAACGCAGCGCATAGTCGGCCTCGTCCATGAAAAACTTTTCGGTATAGACCTCTTTGGAGTGCTGGGACATCAGATGCGTGTGCATGTCCATCAAACCGGGCATGACCGTATGATCGGACAAATCGATGAGGCGATCTCCCTCTTGCGGTTTCGTATAACCTTGCTCGACTTTGACGATGCGATCCTCCTCAATTACGATCGACATCTTTTCATGCGGTTTGTCGCTAAAGCCGTCGATCAGGCGTCCCGCGTGAATGATCGTCGCCGCATCGAGCGTACCCGCTTGTGAAACCGAAACGATGGTGAGAAGTATCAATGTGAATCGCATTTGTTGACTCTCGCTGTGGAAGGGTTGTGAAATCGCATGACCTTCAGGCATGCAACTCGAAACAGGCCGACTTTCACGGATATTCATACTCATAAGGTTCATGGAAATCCAGCGGTGGAGGAAAAGCGACAAAGAACTGGAAGTTGACGTGCCCATCGTGATATACTCGAAGTCCCACCGTTTATCTGCACTGTATGGAACGGCATGATGTTGAAAGCGGTCGTCGCTTTTGCAAACGTTCGGACTTTGTATCGC
Organism: Planctomycetaceae bacterium; assembly: GCA_046160425.1. GTDB lineage: Bacteria > Planctomycetota > Planctomycetia > Planctomycetales > Planctomycetaceae > JAQCEJ01. The sequence continues at coordinate 4,168 of JBJXGP010000309.1, read as the reverse complement.
CATGATGATCTCGTTTTTCAACTCTCGGTTGTCCCGCCATGCTGTTCGGGCACGTCGATGCCGATCGACGGCCTTTGTTCGACTGGCTGTGATCGGATGGTGCGTCGCCGTTATCCCGATGCCGGCGATCATCGCCGCAGAGACGGTCGACTTCACGACGCAGATCCAGCCGCTTCTTGCCGATCGCTGCCTGCGCTGTCACGGGCCTGAAAAGCAGGAGGGGGGACTGCGCCTCGATCTTCGCGATCGAGCGCTGACCGGCGGAGACACGGGGGTGGCTTTCACTCCGGGAAAAGTCGATGAAAGTCCGCTGCTCGATCGCATCGGCCGGCTTGACCCCGATAAGGCGATGCCCCCGGAAGGGGAGGGGACTCCGCTCTCAAAAGACGAGATCGAATTATTCCGCACCTGGATCGAGCAGGGGGCGGATTGGCCAAACGACGTCGACAGCGCGATCCGTTCGAAACACTGGGCGTTTCAACCGATCGTGCGTCCTGCGGTTCCCGTGCTGGGAACCGATCATCCCGTCGATGCGTTTATACGGTCTCGACTTGAGACAGAAAAACTGGTCCCTTCGCCGGATGCCGATCGGGCGACGTTGCTGCGCCGATTGTCGTTCGATCTGCTGGGATTGCCCCCGACCGCTGATGAACTCGAAGATTTCCTCAACGACAATGATCCGCTTGCCTATGAACGGCTCGTCGACCGTCTGCTCGCTTCGCCGCACTATGGCGAACGCTGGGGGAAGCATTGGCTGGATCTCGCGCGGTATGCCGACACCGACGGATACTCGGGCGAACAGTATCGACCGTGGGCCTGGCGCTGGCGGCACTGGGTCATCGAATCGCTCAATGCCGATCTTCCATTCGATCGGTTCACGATCGAGCAACTCGCCGGCGATTTGATTTCCGAGGCGACGATTGAGCAACGCATCGCCACCGGCTTTCATCGCAATTATCTGCATACGAGAGAAATGGACGCCGATAAGGAAGAATTCCGCGTCCGCAAGATCGTCGATTGCGCGAACGTCACCGGTTCGACCTGGATGGGGCTTACTTTCGGATGTGCCGAATGCCATACACACAAATTCGATCCGATCACGCAGCGCGAGTACTATGGATTGTATGCCTTCTTCAACAGCACCGAAGAAGTCGATCTCCCCGCGCCGCTTTTGACGAACACGTTCCTGCTCGCCACATCTGCGAATACCGCGTTAACGCCCACTCCCGCGACGACCAACCCCGATGCCGCGCCGAAAGAGCCATCGCCGCCACTGGAAATTCAAGCTCAAATGCTAGCCGAGTTGGCACAATCGCGACCGACGCACATTCACCTTCGCGGAAATTTCCTGGCGAAAGGGCCTGCCGTTGAGCCGCATACACCCGCCGTATTTCCGCCGCTTCGTTTCAACGGAGAACGTCCGACGCGGCTGGATCTTGCGAGCTGGCTGGTTGCGCCGGAACACCCTCTCACGTCGCGCGTCGTCGCGAACAGAATCTGGCAGCATCTGTTCGGACGGGGCCTCGTGCGAACAGAAAACGATTTCGGCACGCAGGGGACTCCCCCCACACACCCCGAACTTCTCGACTGGCTGGCGTCGGAATTCATGGCACGCGGCTGGAGTCAAAAAAATCTGATCCGCCTGATTGTCACATCGGCGACGTACAAGCAATCGGCGGCGCTGCGACCCGATCTCGTGGAACGCGATCCCGACAATCGTTTGCTCGCGCGACAAAATCGCTTGCGGCATGACGCTGAAATCCTGCGCGATGCTGCGCTGTCCGCCGCGGGACTGCTCGACTTGCGGATTGGTGGCCCCAGTTTTCGGCCTCCCGTTCCCCCCGATGCGGGAGCCGTCGTCTCCACGCAATGGAAATCGGACCCGACTCCCAATCGATATCGACGCGGATTGTACATCGTGGTGCAGCGCACGATTCCGCTCCCTTATCTGATGACGTTCGATGCCCCGGATGGAAACGCCTTCTGCACCCGCCGCGATCGATCGAACACGCCGACGCAGGCATTAACACTGCTCAATGATCCCATGTTCTTCGAGTGCGCCCGGCAATTGAGTCATCGCCTGCTGCATGCGCAACGTGACGACGACCAGCGGTTAGCGCTGGTCTTTGTGCTCGCGCTCAATCGATTTCCCTCAGCGGATGAAGCGAGCGGCTTGCGCCACTATCTTGCCGAGCAGCGCAAACAGTTGCTCGCTCAGCCCGAACTTGCCGCGGCGATTGCGGGAATCGATTCGTCGACAACATCAGCGCAATGCATTCAAGACATCGCCCTCTGGACCTGCGTTGCGCGAGTGTTGATGAATACTGACGAATTCATATCGCGCGAATGATGAACATATTTTTGGAATCGTCTCGATGCAACCGATTGTTGACACATCCTCGGAAACGTTCATCGCGGCTCGCCGCAGCTTTTTGACGAGCATCTCCGCCGGTCTGGGGCTGGCCGCCGTTGCGAGTCTGCTGCACGATGATCCGCTGTCGGCAGGCAATACGGAACCGGCGTCGCCGTTTTCACCGCGCACTCCGCATTTGGCTCCTAAAGCCCGGCATTGCATCTTCATCAATCTGTTCGGCGGCCCCAGTCAGGCCGACTTGTTCGATCCCAAGCCGCTGCTCTCCGAGCGACACGGGCAGCCACTTCCCGAGTCGTTCACCAAAAACGTGCGATTTGCGTTCCTTCAGAAAGAGACGGCGACGCTGCTGGGGAGTCCACGAAAGTTCGCGAAATATGGCGAATCGGGCCTCGAATTCTCCGACCTGTTACCGCATCTCAGCACGCGTGCCGACGATCTGTGCGTCATCCGTTCGATGCATACCGACACCTTCGCGCACACACCGGGAGAGATCCAACTGAGCACCGGCGTTTCGGTCCTCGGTCGGCCGAGTCTCGGTTCGTGGATGACTTACGGACTCGGTAGTCCTTCGCAGGATCTCCCCGGATTTGTCGTGCTGACGGCCGGCGGCAGACCTCCCGAAGCGGCTTCCGCGAATTGGGGGAGCGGATTTCTACCCCCCAGTCATCAGGGAGTCCCCTTTCGCAGTCAGGGGGAGGCGATCCTCAATCTGAATAATCCCGCCGGGATCACCCGCGAAATGCAGCGATTGCAGCTTTCGGCTGTCCGCGACCTCAATCAGCGACGATATGCTCATCTCGGCGATCCCGAAATCTCGGCCCGCATCGCTGCGTATGAATCGGCCTATCGCATGCAGACCGCCGCTCCGGAACTGATTGACCTCTCGGGGGAGACGCATCAGACTCTCGAAGCCTATGGCGTCGATCGCATCGAAACCGAACAGCAGTTGCAAGCCGCGAAACGCGCCGGCGGAGCGGGGACGATGAAGGCCTTCTCGACGAATTGCCTCTTGGCCCGTCGGCTCGTGGAACGTGGCGTCCGTTTCGTCAACCTGTATCACGGCTCGTGGGATCACCACGATCAACTCGATCCGCAGCTCAAGTACGGTTGCGAGATCATTGACCAACCGATCGCCGCGCTGATTGGAGACCTGAAGCAGCGGGGACTGCTCGACAGCACGCTCGTCGTTTGGGCTTCGGAATTCGGCCGCACCCCGCTCGGCGAAAATCGCAAGGAATTCGACAAGCCGACGGGCCGCGATCACCATCCGTTCGCATTCACGGTCTGGATGGCCGGCGGAGGGGTCAAAGGGGGACACGTTGTCGGCAAAACCGACGAGTTCGGCTGGGGGATCGTCGAGCAGCCGGTGCATATCAACGATTTTCATGCGACGCTGCTGCATCTGTTCGGCCTCGATCACATGCAATTGACGTATCGCTTTCAGGGACGCGATTTCCGCCTGACCGACGTCGGCGGCCGCGTCATCGAATCGGCTCTTGCCTGACGCGGTCATCCTCCGTTCGTTGGCGGCTGCACGGTGCCCACGATATAATCTCTGCATTCCCTGTCGGAGATGTTCGGGCTAAATTTGATCCATGAAGTTACAACCAAGAGGAGTGATTCTACGATGATCCTTTCGCGCTGTCTGTTCTCGCTTGCCGCGTGTCTGCTGCTGTTCGTCACCGATACTTCCGTTCGAGCCGACGAACCTCTGGTCTTCATCTCGGCGTTCGCGACGGGGGAAAACGGAGCCATTCACGCATATCACCTCGACGTCAAAACCGGGGTGCTCAA
>JBJXGP010000308.1:0-3873 GCA_046160425.1 Planctomycetaceae bacterium | reverse complement strand
CGCTGCACATCATCGGCACCTCGGGGGTCGATAACACGACGCTGCATCCCGGGACGGTCAGCCTCGTCGGGACGGGCATCACGGTGACGGGCGACAGTTTCGAAGCCATCGACGTCGCCTCTGGCGGCGGACAAGACCGCGCCAATCTCTGGGATTCCGTCGGCGACGATCAGTACACCGCGTAGCCCACCTTTGCAACTTTACAGGGTGACGAGTTTATCAACCGCGTTGACGGTTACCGCCGGGCGTATGCCTATTCGTATGCGGGAGGTTTCGATACCGCTGCACTTTACGATTCGGCCGGCAACGACAACTTCGTCGGCGAAGAAGCCCGCAGTTGGATGACCAACGCCGGTGCGGCGACCTATTACAACTCCGCCTCGCGTTTCAATCAGGTCCATGCCTATGCATCGACGGGCTACAACGTCTCCCAGATGTGGGATTCCGTCGGCGTCGATATCTATCATGTTGATCCCGCGCTCGGTTTCGTCGCCGGTACCGGCTTCGTCAACCTCAGCCATGCCTTCCACCGATATTACGCCTACTCCTACGCCGGCGGTGTGGACGAAGCCCATTTCTTCGATTCCAGCGGCGACGATCGCTTCATCGGCAAGGATATCCGCAGCACGATTCAAAACGCCAACACCACATTCTATGGCTCGGCGACTCGCTTCGAAAAAGTCTATGCCTACGCCATCAACGGCGGCAGCGACCGCGCCGATCTTCACGGCAACGCGAACAGCGATACGCTGGTCTCGGGCGTCGATACCACAACGATGTCGGCCAGCAACTATTTCTATGAAGTGAACTGGTTCGAGACCGTGAACGCCACGGCCTATGCCGGCGGAACCGACACCGCCGATCTGACCGATTCCGCCGGTAACGATTTGTTCCTCGACATCCCGACGTCAAGTTACGTCGTGTGGGGGAACAACAACCGCATTTCGTTGTTCAACTTCAACTCGGTCGATTTTGAATCGCTGTTCGGCGGCAACGACACCGCCGATTACCGCAGCCTGGGCTTACTGGACGAGGTCTTCGGTTTGGATGCACTTGTCGAGGTGACCCGTAGCAATGGCCGAGTTGTTAAGGCTACGGGGATCGATAATGTCATCGCCCAATCGCTCACCGCCCCCGGCCCCAGTACCGATATGACATCGCTCGATTACGTATTTTCGCAGACGGGGAACTGGAGTTGAGACGCGTTCTGTCGCGAGCGTTGATCTATTCGCACCAGCGAAGGGCCGAGGCCGACTGCGTGCTTGTGACTCGTGCGTCGACCTCTAATTACGCCGGACAGATTTTCGTTGCGCTGTAACTTTGCAAACTCGCTTCGGTTTCATCGACCGAGGTGACTTAATTCACGGTCGGTCAAAATCCTTCCATGCCTGCAACTCAACCCGGATGTATTCCGCTTTCCCTCCCGACAGTCGTTCCACGTTTTCGGCCAAATCGTGTGATCCGCCAAGTAAAATGTATGAAACCGGACCGCTCTCAATCAACGTCTGCACGATGTAATCTTAGCGTGCTTCGATTGCCTCATTATCCTCGCGGTAACTTCCGGGTGAGTTGCGAACTTCTCGGTGAATCCAAAATTCGTTGCGATGGAAAAAAGTAGGAATTGATTGCCAGATAATTCATGGCAAAACGCTGCCTAAATTTGATCGCTTCACCTCGTCCAGGAACGCCTGCAACGTGCCAACGAACGCTTCTCCCTCGGCAATCAGCTTGGCCGTCAGAAGAGTCAACTCACAGGGAGGGGGCTCCACGACTGATTGGGATTGGTTCGACGATTCGATGATCGGGAACTTGAATCCCGGTCGAACACGATACGCTCCGCAGGTCTTATCGAAGTACCACGGAACACCTGCCATAGAGAGCGTTTGCAGCAGGCGATAGACCGTCCTGCGGGAACATTCCAGTTCCTCGGCCAAGCCGTTGGCATCCCAGCGTCCTTTCCCCGTGATGAGATGCAACATTCGCAGCAATCTTCCCAGCCGTTCGCATTGGCGCACGCGTCGATCGGCATCGGTTCTCTGTTTTTGCTGCTTGGCCATGTCGCATCCATTGGAATCTCGGCGAGAGTCATTTCCTGGATGCGAAGCGTAACCGGCATGTATGCCAACTGTAGGGCAGTGTGCCAACAGAACGTTGCCACCCACGAGAACCGGAGATTGCAGGAATTCTGAGTGATCGGTACGAAGTCCATAGATGACCCACCGTTGGCACATCCATCAACTATGATTCACGGATGCGAAACCTACCCGCTATAAGTCGACTGATCCCCCTCACCAGCCTGCGGCACTTCTATCGGCTGTTGCGGCAATTCGGGAGCCAAGCTTTTCATCTCCAGGCGGCCAAGGAATGCAACCGCCGAACAGTTCTTTTGGATAACTGTGTATCGCGAAGCTACAAACATTTTGCGCTGTATGACAATCGTCACGAGGGATTTCATGATCGAGATCCTGCGGGTAACTTGACTGACGCCCGGAATACGAACACGCAGATGGCAAACCGTTTCGTACAAATGCTTGTGAACGGCGAACAGGGTTTTTCCATCGCTGATCCCAGCCAGTTGGACTACTCGTTTGTTGATTACGAGATCAGCCCCTTACGTACGACGAGAGCCGAGTATGAAAATGGAACATCGGGCCAGGATTCCGGGTGTGGGGGTGTCGATCTCCTGCTCTGCAATTGCCTGGATGGGACGCCGATTGTGGGAGAGATTAAAGCTGATACCGATGTCAATCCCTTCTTTGGCTTGATTCAGGGATTGATGTATGCCGTCGAACTGGCGACCGAACCGCAACGGGCGCGAATGAAAACGTTCTATCCGGACAAGGTTTCCTGGGGCACGGCAGGACCCTGGATCGACATTTACCTTTTCTTGCTGAATTATCCCCAGGATGAAACCAGTCAATGTTTCTTGAATCTAACCCGCAAGATTTCCGATCGTCTGTTACAGGACAATTCACGCACTTCGAAAATTGTCCGTCGCATCGTGGCCCTTCATCATCCCATGTCTCCCGAAAATGACAATGGTTTTACCGTGGAGTTCGCCTTCGGCCCGATGGGAGAATTTGAGCCTTAACACGCGCTTCGTCCCCCTGCGAATCTTTTTGTGGGACTGGAGTGGGTTCGCTAGATCAGACCGTCCATCGTTCGCCGTCGACCAAGACTTGCGTCATTGGAAGCCGGCTTCACGACACACGCTGAAGACGAGCACGTAAAAACCTGGAGTCCACGGGTCCTCACTGCTTTCACGGAAAAGAAATCACAGGCCCAGAGCATTTCTGCGTGTCGTTTGACGAACACATGCCAACGTTTGATCGGACTCAGAGAATCTTGTTTTCTTCTTTCAGGAATTGCACGTTCTTCGCCAGTTCTTTTTTACGTTGCAGATGCATTTCGCAGTGGCCCACTGCTGGCACATTGCCAAACTAGACTTCTGGCTCTATTACTTTCACCAAGGGACCGAGAATGCCTCCACCATTGTTCAATCGCACACCGGAAGATGGGTTGCATGTACTCAAAAATGTGTGGCGACAGAAGAAGCACATGGGACTGCAGTCGGAGTCGCTATTACTGGGTCTCAATGTAACCATTCAAGCCACTCACGAAGCCGCTCCTTTGCGCAGCCAAAGCTTTCAATTGGGTCGAAAGTTGAACGATTCAATCCCACCGAGCGAACAAGAGCGAAGACTCGAAGCGGCAATGTTAAAGCGCTGGAATCGACCCGATATGTGGCCGATTCCCGGCGGCTGGCACCGGCTCGTCGCGTGTCAGGTTCCACTTTTTTCCGAACAGAAGAAGAATTGGGGATATATCGATCTGATGGGGATAGACCAACAGGGATGTCCGGTCATAGTTGAA
>JBJXGP010000307.1:0-16474 GCA_046160425.1 Planctomycetaceae bacterium | reverse complement strand
GCTTGTTTGAGTTTCGTCTTGTTCAACTCGATCAGTTTTTTCTGCGTGATGACCAGTTTGTCGTCTTCCTTGAGGTCCGCCTCCTGAATCAGGTTCTCCAGCTTCTCTTCGGTGCTCTTGATGATTTCGTCGGCTTCGTCAAATTTCTTCGACCGCACCAACCCGGTGACCTTGGTCATTTCTTTTTTGATTTCAGCGATTACTTTTTTCTGATCCTTCGTGAGCGGAGCGGCGAACAACTCCCCTGCCCCATCGCGAAACGAGATCGACGACATGACAAAGCAGACGAACAGACAGACGACAGCGGCTTTACGCATCGGATTGTCCCCTCACGGTAATTAACCTTTGGCGAACCAGACATCTCGCTGAAGCATGTTTCAAAAGCGAAGACCGGTACGAGATCATGGTCGTTTCGAAGCAGGCCCGGCGGCATCCTTCGATTAATAGAGTATAGACGAACCGTCGAGCCGAGAAAAGTTGTTCCTCGATTCACGAACTTCGAATTCGACATTGTGGATACGGTGTGTGCGTTCAGGTGATGAGCGTGCCGCGCTGCCAAAACGATCGGCGGAGGTTCAACTCGAAAATCTGCCTCCCATGCGGGATTTCAAGCGGCTCGCGGAGAATTCAGGAAGTGAATCGCCTATAATCGTGGTATCAAGCCGTGGTGAGATGAAGGAAGCGGAAGAATGTCGATCGAACATCGCCGTCCGTGAAAGCCGATATGACGCAGTTACCAATTGATCTGGAACAAAAAACGGAGACTTTGCTCGCCCTGCTCAGGGGCTACGGGCGCGTTGCGGTCGCCTATTCAGGGGGAGTCGATAGCGTCGTCGTCGCGCAGGCCGCTTTTTTCGCGTGTGGCGAGCACACCGTCGCGGTGACTGCGGTCAGCGACAGCCTGGCACAGGGAGAATTGCAAGAGGCAGAAGAAGTCGCCCGGCGGATCGGCATCAAGCATCTCGTGATCCAGACGCAGGAATTCGAGAACGAACATTATCTCGCCAATTCGCCGCAACGATGTTTTCACTGCAAGACCGAACTCTATTCGCAGATGTCGAAGCTTCTGCAGCGGCTGGAAGTCGACGTGATCGTCAACGGTGCCAATCTCGATGACGACGGCGATTACCGGCCCGGATTGAAAGCCGCTCGTGATCACAACGTGAAAAGTCCGCTGCGCGATGCGCGGTTCACCAAAGAGGATGTACGACAACTCGCCCGCTTCTGGGATTTACCGGTCTGGGATAAACCGGCGAGTCCCTGTCTTTCCAGCCGCATTGCCTACGGAGTCGAAGTCACGCCCGAGCGAGTCAAGCGCGTCGATGACTCCGAACGTTTTCTGCGCGAGCAACTCGGGATCGAAGAACTTCGAGTTCGACATGAAGCGCACGATCTCGCGCGCATTGAACTCCCGCTCGCCGCCCTGCCCCGTTTGACGGATGACCGCTTGCGCACGGCGATCGTCGAGCATCTGCGTTCTCTCGGCTTCAAGTACGTCACGCTGGATCTCGAAGGCTTCCGGTCGGGAAGCATGAACCTCGTGCATCTCGCGATCGATAACGGCCTCGCCGGGCGGGCATGAATCAATTCGCCGGTTTGGGGTATCCGTATCGCACGGGGAGCGGGAAATCGAGCGTGTCGCCGTTCGGTTTGAAACCGTCGCCATCGACGTCGATGAAGATCGGATTCGACACCGCCGTTGGAGGTTGCGTGGTCCAGAAGGAACCCATCACGCGCCCGAGCGTCAGACCGCGTCCGCCGGCCACGACGATGACGTGGGCATCCGAATCGAAATCGCCTTCGATCATCTGATCGAACTTGACGACCCCGGCACCGAACATGTCGGGGTTCTTCTCACGGGTGAACGTCCAATGCGGGTTCGGCCGGCCGTTGACAAGAACATTCACCTCGTTAATGTCGAGCCAGTTGCTGCATTGCACGCGGATCGAGAGGTACGCTTTACCGCCGCCGACGGTATCGCCGGGAATGAATTTCTTGTCACCACCGGGCAACTGCACCGATACCTCCATAAACGGCCCGTTCGACATGATCAGGTTGCCCGCTTTCGCGGCACGCACCATTTCCATGGTATCGATATCGGCGATGACGTCGGTTGACGACTTGATCCAGTTGCGGACTCCCCCCGACTCGTGATAGTTGTAATGCGCATCGGTATTGACGACCCCCATGATGCGATAACCCTGGTTCAGCAGCCGCAACCAGTTGAAAAACGTATTGGAGATTTTTTTCCCGGAGATCTCGGCTTCGGGTCTCAGTTCGAGTGCATTCTGGATCGGATGGACTTCGATCACATCCATAAACGGCGGCGAACGTTCGTAACCGGAATCGGGTTCTCCGTTGCCGTCGCGGTCGTAAAACAGCCAGCCGACGTCGGGGTGATTCTGCTGCACGAGTTTTTCGCTCCGCTCATCCCACAGCGCCAGGCGTTCGATCTGCGTTTCGGGGTTTTCGTCAGTCACCGGTCCGCCTCCATCCTGAGTGCGCGGCACGTACTTGAGCGGGAATGCGTTCTGATGATTGATCGGCAAGGGCTGCCCCGTCAGTTCCATACCCGATACTGTCGCGATGTGTGCGCCGATTCCCAATCGCTGAATGTGCGGTTCATACGTGCTGATGCGGTTGTGCTCGGTGCAGGGGGCGAATTCGATGTGCGTGCAGACCAGGTTGAGAACCCGGCCGAGTTGACTTCCGGTATTGTCTCCTGAGGGGCTGCTGTGACTGTGAAAGTCAGAACTGACCCACCCCGTCGTATCGACCGAGCGGATCAACTTCGAGGTGATCGTCACCGCCTGATCGGCGGGAACCGTGACCTGCTGGATATCGGCATCGTATTCCGGGCCGAGGCTGATGACGACTTCGTAGTCCCCCGCCGGAAATTCCCGATCGAACGTTCCCAGAGGGGCGTAGATCAGATTCCTGACGGCGAATTCGGCGGAGTCCGGCCCGAAATTCGGCATCGGCGTCTCGCCTTGCGCCACAAATTCGACCTTGCAGGGAATCGGTTTCCCCTCGCCGTCGGTGATCCGCCCGTGAACGAGTCCCGATTTGAACTCGGAGAACTTCAGATCGAACGCGTTGTCGCCCGGTTTGATGTCGATCGGAAAGTCAGTCAGTTCGCGTCCCCACTGTGTCGTCTTGACGGTGTATGCGCCGGCGGGAAGATTTGCGATGAGCTGACCGTCACGATCGGTCCTGCCCGTCCCGCGCAATTGATCCTCACTGTAGATGTCGATGCGGGCGGAGGATAGCGGCTGACCCGATCCCCCCTGCACCGAAAATTTTACATCGTTCAAGCTTTTCCCTTCGAGCGTATCGGCGATGCTTTGCACATCGAGCAAGTTCCTTGCGGGATAAATGCGACGGGAGAACGAAAATTTTTCACCCGGTGCGAGGACGACGTTCGTCTCGCCGTCGGCTTTCTGATATTTGAGCACCGTATTGCGGGGATCGCTGGTCATCTGCAGCTTGTAATCGGGAGCGTCGATACCGTAGGCCTGTTCCCAGAAGCGATCGTACGCCCAGAACATAGACTCGGTTGCATCGGGGGACTTGACGAGATCTTCTTTTCCGCCGTCGATCCGCACGTCGTCTTCAAGCGGAATCGTCAGTGATTTCTGCGAGGTGTTTTCGAAGACCGTCGTTACGTTCAGATACGGAGCGTCTGCCGCGAGGGTATACATGACCGCGGCCGCAGCGCGGTCTTCGGTCCCCTCGGACGTGACCGTGACCGAAATTCCCGGTGCCGATTGAATTGGCTGTGTGCCGAGGTCGAGAGATTTGCCGTCGGTTGTGGCCGCGTTCCAGGCGCGGTACGGCATGCCGCGGCGGCCGGGATAATATGCCGAGAGTTGATCGCTGGAGGGGGACCGCACGGTGAGATCGATCAGGCATCCACCGACTTCCCTAACAGTCATGTTGGCGTTTCTCGTCGCCAGCGGTTCGGCAATCACCGCTGTCAAATGCCGATTGCGAAGCACGTAGTCGCCGTAGATGGCGTCGACTTCTTTTCCGTCCGGAGCGAAGCGAGTCCACGTCGATTCCTCGAGTCGAATGAGTTCGACGTCACCAGTCGATTTATCCGCCGCACCCCAGACAAACGCCAGGGCGAACACGCATCCCGTTCCCAGTAATGCCAACAGACGGGAGTGCCGGCGAACGAATCGAGCGCATTCGGGGCGACCTGTGCTGGTTGTGGATGAAGATGACTGGTTACAATTCTCGGTGCGGCATCTGCTCATGGTCATCTCGCTTGTGAGTTAGCCTCCGCCGATCGCGGGGAGGAAATGGACTTCGCTGCGCGGGGAGACTTTTTGACGCAATCCGTGGCTGCTGATGTTGCCGTCGATGGCGACGTTGAGTCCGGGGATCATTCCCGTGTCGGTGCAGAGTTTCGACTTGATGCCGGGGAACCGCGCATCGAGTCGATCGATCAGTTGCCGGACGGTCTCCCCTTCGAGGTCGATGATCTCCTGACCGCCGGTCAGCGATTTCAACAGCGCGGGGATAAAAACTCGCGGCATGTGTCGGGCCTCATCGAATTCGTTGCCGGTCCGGCGGAGCGGGCGGCTCATGCGCCCGTTTTTTCAGGTTATCAACATCCTCACACTGGCGGGCAAGCCGCCAGTGCCACCCGATTCCGGCGGCATTCCATTGTGACGGACATCATGCCCGATCGTTATGAATGACCGTTGTTCTTCGCGGCTTGCAGTTTCAACAGTTCGTGCATGACGTGAGGCGGGGACATCGGCAGACGTTCCATACGGACGCCGACGGCATTGTAGATGGCGTTGGCGACCGCTGCGGGCGGGGGGACGATCGGAACTTCGCCGACGCCGCGGACTCCGAACGGATGACCGGGGTTCGGTACTTCAACGATGATCGCGTCGATCATGGGCAGGTCGTAACAGGTCGGAATGCGATAATCGAGGTAACTTGAATTCCGCATCACCCCTTTGTCGTCGTAAAAATATTCTTCATTGAGCGCCCAGCCGATCCCTTGCACCGCACCCCCCTGAATTTGTCCTTCGACATAACTGGGGTGAATCGCCGTTCCGACGTCTTGCGCGGCGGTGTAACGGAGGATCTGGACCTTGCCGGTATCGGGATCGACTTCGACGTCGACGCAATGGGTGGCGAAGGCTCCCCCCGGCTCGTTGTGGTCGCTCGACCCGCGACCGATCACCGGATCGCCCGCTTTACAGCATTCGATCGCCAGTTCCTTGAATGCGATCGATTTGCCGTCGGGACCGGTTAACACGCCGTCTTTGTATTTGATGCTCTTGGGGGAGACATCCCACATCTCGGCAGCTCGTTTGATGAGTTGATTACGAATATCCATGCCGGCGTAGTACGCGGCCCAACCGGTCGCATACGTGACACGGCTGCCGCCGGTGACGTCGGTGTAACCGACGCCGTCGGTATCGGCGACGGTCGGCGTCACCGACTCCGCCGGGATGCCGAGCGTTTCGGCGAGTTGCATGGCGATGGAGGCGCGCGAACCGCCGATGTCGGTTGAACCCTCGACGAGCGACACGCTGCCGTCGCCGTTGACCGTGGCGGTGACTGCGGATTTCAACCCGCAATTGAACCAGAATCCGGAAGCGATCCCCCTCCCCTGGTTCGGTTCGGTCAGCCGCTTCTTGTAATGCTTGCTCTTCTGAATCGCTTCGAGCGATTCGACCATGCCGATGCGCGGATACGCGGGACCATCGATGCGGCGAGTTCCTTCAACAGCGGCGTTTCGCAGACGAAATTCGATGGCGTCGATCGCCAACCGCTCGGCGAGTTCATCGACGACGGTTTCGGCACCGAAAGCGGCTTGAGTCGCACCTGGGGCGCGATAGGCATTCGTTCTGGGCTTGTTCACGCAGACGTCGAAGCCTTCCACAAGACCGTTGGGGATATCGTAACAGGCGAAGACGCACATGCAACCGGGATTGATCGGCGAGCCGGGATACGCACCCGCTTCGAACGCGATCCATGCCTGCGCGGCGGTGATTTTTCCGTTTTCATCCGCGCCCATTTTGATCTTCATGTACGAGCCGGGTGTCGGACCGGTCGCTTCGAAGACGGCGGTGCGGTCCATCGTCATCTTGACGGGGCGTCCGGTTTTGCGAGAGAGCATCGCCGCAACCGGTTGCTCGTAAACCGAAATCTTGCCGCCGAACCCGCCACCGATTTCCATCGGGATGACTTTGACGTGCTGCAGCGGAATTTGCAGCAACTCGGCGACCTGCTGACGCACCGTGAACGAACCTTGCGTGCTGGTCCAGACGGTCACATGGCCATCGGCGCTCCATAACGCGGTTGACGTATGCGGTTCGATATATCCCTGATGCACCGTCGCGGTCCGAAATTCGCGCTCGATGACGACTTTCGCCGCTGCGAACCCTTCGGCCAGATCACCCTTTTCGTAACGGAAGACCTTGGCGACGTTCGAGGGCTTGTCGCCGGACTCACCCGCGATAGAACTTGTCCGCACGTCGGGATTCAATACCGGAGCGGTTTCCTTCATCGCTTCCAACACGTCGAGGACGGGCGGCAACACTTCGTAATCGACCTCGATCAGTTGCACGGCCTGCTGTGCGATGTGAACGTTGTCGGCGGCGACCGCGGCCACGGCGTGCCCTCGGTACAAGACCTTCTTGTCGGCGAGGACGTTGCTGGCGAGATGCTTGAGATTGACGGAGCCTTCTCCGAGTTCGGCAATCTTATCGGTCGCGTCGGGCATATCCGTATGTGTGACGACTGCCCGCACTCCGGGGAGAGCCAGCGCCTTGTCGACATTGATCGACCGAATATTGGCGTGTGCGTGCGGAGAACGAAGAATGCAGCCGTAAATCATCCCGGTCAGTCGAATATCAGCGCCGTATTTGGCGCGTCCGGTCACTTTATCGACGCCGTCATGACGGATCGGACGCGTACCGATCACTTTGTAGTTCGGTTTGCGTGCCGCGCGAGGCTTTGACGCCTTTTTTTCGTTTTCGATCGACATGTATATTACTCCTTTGAGGACGAGGCCGCGGTTTGGACGGCTCGAACAATTTTATCGTATCCGGTACATCGGCATAAATTTCCGGCGAGGTAGAAGCGAATCTGTTCTTCGGTCGGGTCGGGGATTTCCTGCAACAGAGACCGCGACTGCATGATGAAGCCGGGCGTGCAAATACCGCACTGCAGCGCGGCCCCTTCGAGGAACGCCTTCTGGACGCAGTCGAGTCCACCGGTCGGTGCGACTCCTTCGATCGTTTCGATCGTGGCTCCGTCGGCCTCGACGGCGAGCACGAGGCAACTGTCGACGGTACGACCGTTGAAGCTGATCGTGCAGGCTCCGCAGTTGCCGTTCGAGCAACCTTCTTTGGTCCCGGTCAGGTCGAGGACATCACGCAGGACTTCCAACACGGTCTGCCGCGGTTCGCACAAGAATTGCTCTTCCCGGCCGTTGATCGTGCAAGAGATGACTCGTTTTTTTGTCATGACGTATTTCCGTAAGCTGGTGAATGGCGAGCGTATGAGTTTGCAATTCTAAAAAATCAGTGCGTGCTGCTGAATTTTCCTTTGGCTCGATCGACGGCGATTTTAATGGATCGCTCGGTCAGGACTTTCGTCAAGTGCAGGCGAAATTCTTTCGTCCCGCGCATGTCGTCGATCGGGGTAGCATACGATTGTGCCGCTTTCGCGGCGGCGGCAATCGTTTCATCGCTGACCGGCTGACCGGCCAAGGCCTGGCCTGCCGATTCGGCGAAGATCGGCGTCGGCCCGACGGCTCCTAACGCGATGCGACCGGAGACGAATGTTTTTTTGGTGCTGTCGAGCGTGACGGAGACCCCGACCCCGACGACGGCGATATCCATTTCGTTCCGCGGAATGAATCGCTGATAAAAGGACCCGCTGTGCGACGTTCGAGCGGGGAACTTCAACTCGACGAGAAATTCACCCGGCTGGAGGACGTTCTTGCCGGGACCGGTACAGAACTTTTCGACCGGAACTTCGCGCTGTCCACTCGTACCGGCAATGACGCAGACCGCGCCGAGGGCAATCAGCGATGGAGTGGAATCGGCGGCAGGACCGGAATTGCACAGGTTGCCCCCCACGCTGGCACGGTTCTGGATTTGAATCCCGCCGATGATGCGGCAACTGTCGACCAGCGCCGAATATTTCCTGACGAGATCTTCGTTGTGATAGATCTTGTAACAGGGGACGGCGGCGCCGAGGCGCAAACCGTCGGATGAAAGTTCCAGCACGTTCAACTCGGCGATCTTCTTGACGTCGATCACCCAGTCGGGAGTTAAACGCCCCGTCCGAACCTGGTCGATCAGATCGGTCCCCCCGGCGAGCGCTCGAGCGGTGCCGTTGTGTTGACCGAACAGAGAAATCGCTTCCGCTAACGTGGTCGGTGCTGCATATTCAAAGTCGCGCATCGTCTCTTCCGTTTCTTCGAGGTGAGACTCAAATGATAAAAGTGTCGTGTGTATTCGCGCGATCAACGGGAATGATCAACAACATTTCCGCATCGCGCGATTCGTGAGATTGATTTACCGAATGTCGATCGAATGGTTCCGGATGTGAATAGAGTAATCAACTCGCACGAATGGGGCAAGCACCTCGCCCACCGCATTCTCATTTTTCCCCACCCGACTTAAGTCTTGTTGTGGTGAAGCCGTTGAGGTACAGTGAAGGCGAGGTTTTCGCAAAATCGAAACCCGTACCCAGTTGCTGCAAACAGATCGACAAAGGTTGCATTTATGCGAATGATATCAACCGTCCTGTTGGCCGGGCTTCTAACCCCTTTCGTCAGTGATTGTGTCTTGGGTGCCGAGCCGACGACGCTGTTCTTCGCAAAAGCCGATGACACGCATGTCCGTCATTCGGAAGGGACGGCGGTCGAACTGGGCGATGGGCGAATATTTTTCATCTGGCAGGAGTTTCGCAAAGGGCCGAAAGGGGACTCCGACTACTACCCTGCCCGGCTGGTCGCAAAAACATCGAGCGACGGCGGCCTGACGTGGGACCAATACCGCGTGATTGTCGAGATCGCACCGGGAGACTTGAACGTCTTTTCGCCGAGTCTGCTCCGGCTGTGCGATGGGTCGATCTTGCTGGCGTTTATCCGTAAGCACGACTACGAAAAACCGGGCGATTATTACACTCCCACTTCGGCGTTCGCCCTGATTTCGCACGACGATGCCGAGACCTTCGAGCCGCTCAGCACCATCTGGTCGCGAAAACGGATGCATCTGTGCAACAACACCCTCAAGCAGCTTTCGACCGGCAGAATCATCCTCCCCAGCGATCGCGACAACAGCACGAAAGAAAATCCCGATAACTGGGCCTGCGGTTGTGTCTTCAGTGACGACGGCGGAAAGACCTGGACGGTCAGCGACAATTTTACCACGCTCCCCAAACGCGGCGGGATGGAACCGCATATCGAGGAACTCAGCGACGGCCGCTTGCTGATGATCATGCGGACCGAACTTGGCGCGATCCACAAGTCGGAATCGAGCGACGGCGGTAAAACGTGGTCGGAGGCGGAGACTCTCGGAGTCGAGTCGCCGCAGTCGTGCCCCGATCTGCTCAAGGATCCCGCCACGGGACATCTCGTCCTCATCTGGAATGCGGCGAAATACGATCCCCAGTGGTTTTCTCATCAGGGGAAGCGGACACCGCTCAGCGCGGCGATATCCAAAGATGACGGCAAGACATGGTCGAAACCGAGACATATCGAGAGCGATCCCAAGCGGGCGTTCTCGAATCCCGGCGCATTTTTTACGAGTCAGGGAACGTTATTCGTCAATTACTGGACCTGCAAGTACGAACCCAACGGTGCGATGGTTTCGTATCCCATCGATCTCAAGGTGGCAGTTGTCGATTCCAAATGGTTATATGAATAAGAATGCATCTCGGTCGAGTAAGACTCGCATAACAATCTTGTATCACTTTATCAGCATAGAGGAGTGAATCCGTCATGACCGATTCTATGGATCGCAGAGGGTTTCTGAATCGAACGGCAATCGGCGGGGTCGGGCTTGCCGCCGCGACCACAGACTTGGGTTACGCCGCCGACCCGCCGTCGGAGCGGATTGTCGTGGGGGTCATGGGACTTTCTCGCGGGCGCGGCTTGGCGCTGCAATTCGCCAATCAGCCGAACGTGGAAGTGCGCTACGTCTGCGACGTCGATTCGACGAGAGCCGAGAGCATGCAGGCGGAACTGGAAAAACTCGGGCGCGTCAAACCGCAGGCGATCGAAAACTTCAAGCAGATGCTCGATGATAAAGAGGTCGATGCCCTGATTTGTGCGGCTCCCAATCATTGGCATGCGCCGGCGACGATTCTCGCCTGCGCCGCCGGCAAACACGTATATGTCGAGAAGCCGTGTTGTCATTCGCCGCGCGAAGGGGAACTGATGATCGAGGCGGCGCGAAAGAATCAGCGCGTCGTGCAGGTCGGCACGCAGCGGCGCAGCAGCGAGGGGATCCGCAAAGCGATATCGCTCTTGCATGCCGGCGAAATCGGCCGCGTTCATTGTGCCAAGGCAACGTATGCCAGTGCGCGAGAAGGGATCGGCAAGGGGAAGCCGGCGACGGTCCCCGAACATTTGAACTACGAACTCTGGCAAGGCCCTGCCCCGCGGACGGCTTATCTCGATAACCGTGTCCACTACAACTGGCACTGGTTCTGGCATTGGGGGAACGGCGAATTGGGGAACAACGGCGTGCATACGATCGATCTCTGCCGCTGGGGACTCCAGGCCGATTATCCGATTCGCGTGACATCGAGCGGCGGGCGATATTACTTCGACGACGATCAGCAGACTCCCGATACGCACATGGTCGGTTTCGAATTTCCCGACGGCAAACTCGCGACATGGCAGGGTCATAGCTGCAACCGTCGCGATCAGGGGGAATTCATCACGTTTTACGGCGATAAAGGTGCCCTGCGTCTGGACGACGGCGGCAGTTTTGCCGTCTTCAATGCCGCCGACAAGGAGACCGCAAAGGATACCGGAACCCGCGGCGACAATGAGCACATCGTCAATTTTCTGACGGCGATTAGAGAGAACAAGCCGGTCAGCCTCAACGCTGAGATTGAGGAAGGACACAAGAGCACGCTGTTGTGCCATCTGGGAAATATCGCACACCGCACGGGACGCACGTTAAACTGCGATCCGCAGAGCGGCCACATCATCGGCGACGACAAAGCGATGCAGTATTGGTCGCGCGAATACGAACCGGGCTGGGAACCGGTGGTGTGACGGGCCTTGTGATCGGTCAATTCAAAATCGAATGAAGAGACTTCACTTCGCCGCCTGGGTTTCGACCGGGTGGATGCGGATCAGTTCGTTGTACGAACGGAGTTCGATCGTCCGTTTCGGTCCATCCACTCGCAGCACGTTAAAGCCAGAGTTGGACGGGGTCGAACACTCGATGAGCTTCGAACCGGCGGATTTGTCGACGATTTGCAGGTGCGTCTCCCAGTAACCGAAGTTTCCTGCCTGCTTGTATTCACGGGCGGCGAAGACCAGCACGGGCGATTCTTTCAGGCTTTCAAGGCATAGATTGATATTATTGAGTTCCATCGTCCAGGCGGCCTCGGGTACGTCGGGACGGAAGACCGAAAAGTGGCCGTTGATTCGCACCGACGGCATGTTCTCGGGCTGAAAGATATTCCCCTGGCGGTTGTTGGAAACGGCGTAGGTCTGAAAGGCATCGGAAAAAACGAAGACTTCGGGATTCCGCTTGTTGTCTTCGTCGACGGGAATCTTCCCGAGGAGGGTCAGTTCACCGGTCTCGAGATTGAGCGTGTGCAATGCACCGGTGGCATGGAGGATACTGAGAGCCGATGCTTGGCTTTGTCCGATGTGGCTTCCGGCGGGAATCGCGACTTTCCAGAGTGATGACTGCGATGACGGATCGAGAAGTTCGAGAGCGACAGCCCCCTTGTTGCCTTGTGCGGCCTCCGTCTGGTCGCGTTGACCGACGAGAAAGCCGTGTTCGGTCACCATCAGGGTGTGCGGGATCAATTTGGAAAACTCTGGAAGTTCGACCGCTTGCCCATCCAATGCCCGCAGAATCATCGCCTGCGACGATTGAGGCGTGTTGACGACCAGGTAATCGGCATTGCCGAAAACTCGCGACTGCGCAGGGAGATCGGTCCGTTTCCAGCGGACTCTTCCCGTCCGGCTGTCGAGAACGGTAACGCCGCGGCGATGGGCTATGCAGACATAATTCTCGTTGGCGACGGTCAACGGGTCGCCGGGACCGTTTTGCCGATTGAGATCGTTCTTGTTGACCCACTGCAATGCGGGAATCAACGGCTGAACGCCCATTTGCTGTTGATGGTAGTAGGCGGGCAGGACCGGACGCTCATCGAGCGGCCAGCTCCATAATACCTTTCGTTCGAGAAGCGACAGCCGGTGAATGACGTCGCGATGATTGATCATCAGTTGATGGTCGTCGGCGATTGCCGTCGTCACGCCAGAGTAATTGAAGCCGCTTTTCGACCGCAGCGGAACCGACCAGTAAACGCCGGTGTCGGCTCCGTTAATATTCAAGCGTTCTTCCTGCGGAAGGATCTGAAAGCGGAACTGTTGAAAGAAAGGCCACGTCCCCCCCCTCAGCATCAATTCCTGGTACGCCTGCACCATATAACCGGTCCCGCTGCGCGTCATTTGCAGTTCGGTTTTATCCCACGAGAGTTCGGAAATCGGCGGGAGCAGCGGAAGTTTTCCCATCTTCGTCAGTTCATCGAAAAGCGCGCGGCTCGTCTGGCCGGTGGGAAGAATCACGTCGGCATATTTTTGTTCGAGACGCCGATAGCAGACGAAGGCCTCTTGAGGAAAACCGTTCTGCTGATACATTTCGGCCAGCTTGAGCCACGATTGGGCTTGCTGTTCGCGTCCCGAATGGCGAGTGAGATGCAACAGTTCCTGCTCGGCTTCCAGCCAGCGACCCGCCGCCAGGGCGCGCTCGGCGAGTTGTTGCCTGATCGGAAGACTTGCCGGATGAAAACCGAACAGCTTGACGAAACGTTCTTGCATCGCCAGATCGCCCGCGGCGACTTCGGTGGCATATTCATGCAGCCGATTCGTTAACGCGGCATTCAGGTCGATATTGCGCAGTTGATACAATTCGACAAATCGTCCCGCCAGCCAGTCATCGTAATTCAGGTTTTCAATGCGGGCCGAACGGCGTCCCTCCGTCGCGGGGATCAGGATCGACAACTCAGAAACGATCGCCGGCGACCGCATCAGGTTCCACAGCGTATCGAGCGCGGCAGTCAATTCGCCGCGGGCCACCATGCGCGCCAGTGACAAGTGAATCACCGTCTGCCGATCGTCGGGAGTGACCGCCAGCGTTTTCAATTCTTCGAATTCTGCATCCTGTCCTTTCAGATTTCCGCGGATCAACTCCTGCAGCGTCTGCCCGAGCAGCAGATCGAATCGCTCGCGATCCGCAGGATCGAGCTTGTCGCGGGTAATGCGATGCAGATGAGTCAGCGTATCGGCGGAATGGTGTCCCAGTGCGGCGATTTCGGCTTCACGCAGATGCGCCCATTGATCGTCGGGATTTTCCAATCGCCTACGTTCGAGGTCGGCGAGGATCGGCTGGCGGAGTTCGAAACTTTCCATCCCGAAGGGGCTTTGCGAAAGAAGCTGATTGCGGTACAGCAGCAGGTTTCCCAGCGGGGTGCCGTCGGGCAAATACGTGACCGAAAGCTTTTCTCCTTTTTTCGTATCGATTTTCCACAACTGGCCCGATTGCAGCGGAACATAGTAGTTGTCGCCGGAAAACACGCCCGATCCACACGGGCGACCGTCGGCTTCGGTGAGAGCGATCTTCCATGCTTCCTCGCCGGTCTCGAGCGAAAGGGCGGACACGGCGTCGGTTCCGACCATGATCGCACGGTCGTGCGCGACGCCGGCCAGGTACAAAAAACTCCCCTTCGGTTGTTGCCAGAGGAGTTTTCCATCCTGCAAGTTGAGACAGACGAGTGTCGGTTCTTCGGCCGGCGTGTACAGCACACGGTGTCCCACGATCATCGGAGCGGATGTCGTCCAGCGCGCGTTGAGCGGACGATATTCCGTCACGACAAACTGCTGCCGATTCTCATTCGGATTGGCCTGGGGCGGCGCATAGCGATAGGCCCATAACAGGCTTTGTTGGCGGCGGTCGATTCCCAGCAACCAGCCGACGCCGGTCGGGCAAACGAGCACTCCTTGCGACGACGAAATATGCAGTGGCCACCAGCGGCGGACGAGATCCTGTTCGATTTTAGTGTTGATGTACGAGATCAACTGCGACCAGCGTTCTTGCCCCGTTTGCGGATCGAGGCCGAATATACGCAGTTCGTTGTCCCGTTCGCCGGCGATGACGAGTTCGCCTCCGTCGACCAATGGCGGACCGAGAAAACATTCGCCGGCCAGCGGCAAATCGAACGGCTCTTCGCGCTGTTCGCCGCCCACTTCCCACAACGAACGGCCGCTTTTCAGGTTGTACGCCGTCAGGCGATTGCTGGTCCAGTCGCGGCGGTACGGGTCTTCGTCGTTCGGGTCGCCTCCCCACATGGCCCCGGGATGTCGGTGCGATAAGACGGCCTGATCCTC
Organism: Planctomycetaceae bacterium; assembly: GCA_046160425.1. Classification (GTDB taxonomy): domain Bacteria; phylum Planctomycetota; class Planctomycetia; order Planctomycetales; family Planctomycetaceae; genus JAQCEJ01. The sequence goes on along the minus strand of JBJXGP010000307.1, from coordinate 1,851 downwards.
CAGCAAGAATATCCGATCGCCATCGCTGCTGATCGTGCCATAGGCGGCGTCCTGCAACAGCAGATTCATCAATGGATGCGTCGCGCCGTTCCCCGAGTAATGGTTCTGGGCGATCATGAAATTGAATTGCCCCCCCATCTGCACGTTGACGCGCCCGCGCATGTTCCCCCGGATTTTCGCGACATTCATGAAGTTGTTCGGTTGCCCGGCATTTCCCACCAGCAGGCGGCCGGGGGAGAATCGGACATCCGTCTCCCATATCATTTTTCCGGTCGTGCCATCGACGACGCGGATGCCATCCAGCGTGCGGAAGACGACTTTCCCATTGACCGCCAGCGGCGACCAGGCGGGGAGGATCGACATTCCTTCGTCCACCAAGTCATCGTGCATCAACTGGATTTGATCGAGGATTTTCCGATCGTCTGTGGTTCTCTGCGTCCAGCGGCGCAGCAGTAAAGGATCCTCGCCGACCATGCTTGCCGTCCGGCTGGGGGAACCGAGAAACTGCGTCCATTCAGCGAGCAGAGCCTGCCCATCGCCATTCAGCAAAACGGGGGGTTGCGATAGCCATTCGAGCGGTTGGTGACCGGCTCCTCCCAGAGTGACGTTTGCCGCTTCGACCGACTTCAATTTTTCGCGCGCGGTATCGGCGAGTTGATTCTGTCCGGCGAGTTGCCATGCCAATCCGGCTTTGGCCAGCCATGCCGGTTCATGGACGAGAGGAAACTGAAATTGAAACAGCCGTTCGAACCACAGGCCCGCGAGAACGTATTCTCCCCGCTGCAAATGATACGTGCCGATCCAGTTGGCGGCTTCGATCCCGCTGGAGGTATGAAAGAACTTGGTCGCGACTTCCATGATCCCGGAGACGTCGCCGGCCCGCAGCGAATCATTCAGAAGTTGCTTTGCCAGTTCGTCGTATTGATCGCGATATTGTTTCAAGGCTTCCGGGGGCAATGTGCCGATGATGCGCAGGGCTTCCGTCCGGGTGGAAATCCAGCGGCCTTCGGGGGTGCGAAACAGAGAATCGTCGGGCTTTTCGAGGATTTGCTGGAGTCCATCCAATGCCGGTTTCCACTGTTTCTGCTCGATCCATTTGTTGATCTTCTTTAGCAATGATGCCTGTTTGGGATCCTGTGGCGCGAGGGCGTCGATCTGATCGCGTCCGTCTCCGGCTGCCGGTTCACCCGGTCCCCCTGCGGGTTGCGGCTGTGCCGGCTGGGGTACTCCCGGCAGTAATCGCCTTAGTAGCTTTCCTAAAGGATTTTGAATGGCCGGCTGAGGTTTTCCCTGACGGGCTGCAGCGTTTCGTCGTTGTTGTTTCTCGGCTTGAACTTTTTGCTGGAGATTGATGCGCCCGTTCCCCTGAACCTGCACCTGGATTTGAATCTTTCCGACGGGAACCGCGTTCTGAATTACTTCGATTTGGACGTTATCGACCGGTTGGTCTTTCGGTTGATCTTTGTCGTTCTCTTCGACACCTTCGTCATCGTCTTCTTCGGCGGCATCGTCATCGGCCTTCTTTTCCGATTCGTTCTCCGTAACCGGTTCGGATTTTTCATCGGCGGCTGGCGTGGCGGGAGTCTTCTGAGCGCTGACTGAATTCAACGAGACATCGAATACCCACAATCCACAGGCCAATAAACAGATCCAACCGCACCGCGAAACGAAGTGGATGTAACGCTCGGGAAAGTATCGAATGGCCGAAGCCGCACGACAAGCCGGTGCATCTCGATTGATGTTCATCGAGGCCAATGGATTCATCTCACGTCTCCACATGCGAAAGTTGACGTTCGCGGACGATGACAAATGTCTGCCCCCCCATCCATGTGGCCGCGAGTCCGACATCTG
>JBJXGP010000306.1:0-43701 GCA_046160425.1 Planctomycetaceae bacterium | reverse complement strand
CGAAGTTCTGAATTCGGTTGAGAATCAGGATTTGATCCAGAAGCAGATGGAAATGATCGAGATTAAGAGTGAACGCCTGCGGGTGGAAGTCGGTAACACGATCGAAGAATCGCGGCGGATCACCCGCGACGATCCCGACGCGGCGTTGACGCTGGTCAAGCGCGCCCTGGGTGTCGTGACGACGTCGACCGACATCGATCCGGTTGTGCGCGATCAACTGGCCAAACGGTTGAACAACGTGCGCATCGATATCCAGAATCGTCAGCAGATTCTCGAAGATGAGCATATCCGGCGCAACGAACGGAAAGCGCAGAACGAAGCGCAAGAGAATCTGGTCAACGAACTGCTCCTGGAAGAAGAACGACTGGAACAACTCGTCGACCGCGTGCGAGCGCTGCTGGTGGAAGGTTATCACAGCAATCCGAGCGCGTTCGAAGAAGCAGAAGCGGTCTCGCGCGTCGCGCAGAACGATCGCCCGGCGGATGGGACCGCGGCGGCAGCCGTGTTCAATTCGGAAGCGGCCGGCCAGCTCGACAAGGCGGTCCGCATGCGATCGTTGCGAGCCGACAAGTTTTTGGCGACGCTATACCAGGTGGAGTTATCGCACGTGCCGTTCCCGGATGAGCCGCCGATTTTGTGGCCTCCCGCTGAAGTCTGGCGTGCCCTGACCGAAACCCGGCGTCAGTGGAAGTCGGTCGACCTCAAGAAATTCAGCCCTGCGGAAGAACGGATCTTCAAATCGCTGGATGAAACGACCGAATTCGATTTCAACGAAATCCCGCTCAAGGACGCGTTGACGTTCATCGCCGAACAGCACAACATCACGATCATTCTCGACGACAAGGTTCTGGAAGAGGGGACCGTCTCGGCCGACGAGCCGATCACGCGATCGCTCAACGGCATCACGCTTCGAAGCGCCTTTCGCATTCTGCTCCGACCGCTGGAACTGACCTACGTCATCAAGGACGAAGTGCTCATGATCACCAGCGAAACGGAAGCCGATGCCTTGCTGAGCACCCGAGTTTATCCCGTCGGTGACCTCGTCATTCCCATCCGACAACTCGGCAGCGGCTTCGGTGGCGGCGGCGGTTTCGGTGGCGGACTGTCGGGAGGTATGGGCGGCGGAATGGGGGGAATGAACGGAGGCATGGGCGGTATGGGTGGGGGAATGGGAGGCATGGGCGGCGGCGGCATGGGTGGCATGGGTGGAGGCTTCTTCAGCGTCCCCTCACCGGTTGAAAAAGCCCAGCACCAAAGCGACCGTGACGCTCGCAAAGAACGTGCAGAAAAGCTGCAACAGATTCGAGTCCGCGATCCAGAATTGAATCAGTTATTGAAGTCGATCGAAAAACGCGAGACGTCTCACACCGGTCGATTCGCCGGCCAAGCAATGGCCCAGGTGAACGATGAAGCAACTCGGCCTGTCATGTCGTCTAAAAAAAAACAGTCATGCATTCGGTCAATGCCGTCCGGACCAACTCGGTGAACTCGTCTGATGATTTGAACGAGACCCGTGACGCAAAAATTTCACAGCGGAGTCGGAAACTGAATTCCGATTCCGCTGTTTCATTTGCCGATGATGATACATCCCCTGCTTCCAAAGGCATCACGCTCAAGAAGACAAAACCCAATTCGAAACCCGCTCGCAAAACGGAAGCCGGTAACGATTCGAACACCAAGTCGAAAAATGATTCCCCGGAAAACATTGACCTTCCCCAATTGGACGACTCTGCGCAAGCCCCGGCAGAGATCTGGGCCGATTATTTCTCGAAACGGACTCCCGACCCGAACGTCGTGCGCGAATTGATTTTGAAATTGCATCAGACCGGTCGGCATGAGCACGTCATCGCGGCGATTGAAGCATCTATTCTCAACAACCAGTCGCAGCCGTGGATGTACGAAGTCCTCGCGTTGTCGATGGAAATATCCGGTCGACCGCAAGCCGAGGTCGAGCGCGTCCTGCTGTCGCAAGTCGACTTTACCGCAGCGGACGTACCGAGCATGATTTTTTCGGCGGCGTATCTCAATCGGCTCGGCGCCGATGAACGCGCGCTGAAAATGTACAAGCAATCGTCGCGCCTCGATCCCACCCGCTCCGAACCTTATATTCTGGGGTTGAAGCTGGCGCGACAATTGAAGGATTGGGAATCCGTCGGCTGGGGTGCCGCGGGCATTCTGGAAACGGCTTGGGTCCATCCCGATTTCCAGGATTTGATGCAGAAAGCCGAAGACGCCGCCGTCGAAGCTCAACAAGGTCTCGAAGCAACCGGCGATGCAGAAGTGTTGAAAACTCTCCAAACGCGAATGGCCGAAGCACGACGGCAGGATCTGGTCGTCAAACTGGACTGGAGCGGTAAAGGAGACGTCGATCTCATCATCGAAGAACCAAAAGGGACGGTCTGCTCGTTCCAGGATCGGCTCACGTCGGGAGGGGGCGTTCTCGTGCATGACGGCTACGGTCCCGAACAAACGAAATGCCATGAAGACTATGTCTGCATGCGAGCCTGGCCCGGCACGTATCGCATTCACGTCCGGCACGTCTCCGGAGAAATCGTCGGCAAACGCGCAAAGCTGACGGTGATCCGCAATCAGGGAACCGACGCCGCGACGACCAAAACCTTTTCCGCCGCCCTCTCCACGGAAGACCAGATCTTCCGCATCGAAGTGCCGGATGGACGACGCACGGCTCCCATGAATACCAATCAGCCCCAGGAAGCGGCGCGGGGTGAAAATAATCCCAAACAGTCGGGGATCGAACTCGTCGGTCATCGGCAGGTCGCCCGCAACGATCGAGCCGCCCGGGATGCCAAACGACGGTTTGAGCAATCGCGGAAACAACATGCGCCGTTGAATGCATTCGGTGCCGCATATCAACCCGTCATCAGCACGCTGGCCGAAGGAGCCGCTTTGGGGGCGATGGCCGTGATCTCAGGCGATCGCCGCTATGTGCGTTTGTCGTTGTCCCCGAATTTCAGTTCCGTCACCGACATTTTCACGTTCAGTTTCATCAATTCGGGCAACGCCAATGGCGGCGGCAATGGCGGAAATCAAAACGGCCAGTGAGAGTCGTTTTCCGATTGTGAGCCTCAAGGGGATTGTGTTCGTACAAGTATCTCGACCGAGAATTCATTGACTGTACCCTCTGGTTTCATATATAAATGAATGTTGAATTCAACGTTGGTGGTGAACTGACAGGGAGTCTGAGCGATGTTGTCCATTCCCGGTGCCGCATACCAGCATTGTGACGGTCTGTCTCGCAGGTCGTTCCTCAGGATCGGTGGCTTGGCGATGGGGGGGCTGTGCCTCCCCGATCTGCTGCGGCTTGAGGCCGCGGCGGGAACGCGGTCGTCGCACAAGTCGGTCATCATGATCTTTCTATCGGGGGGGCCGCCCCATCAGGATATGTTTGACCTGAAGCCCGAGGCACCGGTCGAAATCCGCGGAGAATTCTCCCCCATTCAGACGTCCGTCCCCGGAATCGAAATCTGCGAGCACCTGCCGCTGATGGCGCAGAATATGGATCGGCTGGTGCCGATTCGCACGCTCGTCGGCTCCGAAGGTCGCCACGCCTCCTTTCAATGCATGACCGGTCACGCCGTGGTCGGTCAGCCGGCCGGCGGCTGGCCGTCATTTGGTTCGTGCGTTTCCAAATTGCAGGGCTCCCTCGAACGGGGAATGCCTCCCTTCGTCGGGCTTTCTCCGCCGATGAAAGGTGGCGGCTGGGCCGACGTCGGTCAGCCCGGATTTCTCGGTCTGGCTCACGCCCCCTACAAACCCAATGCCTCCGGTCAGCAAGGTCTCAAGTTGCAGGGCATTTCGCTCGACAAATTGTGGGACAGGAAAGCGCTCTTGTCGTCGCTCGATCGTTTGAAGTCCGAAGCCGACGCGACCGGCATGATGGATGGCATGGATGCGTTTCAGGAACAGGCCTTCGGCATCCTGACCTCCAGCAAACTCGCGGATGCACTCGATCTCGATCAGGAAGATCCTCAACTTCGCGATCGGTACGGTCGCGGCTCGAATTTACCGGCCGGTTACGGCGATGCGGGACCGCTGAACAACGATTATTTCCTCGCGGCCCGGCGTCTGGTCGAAGCGGGGGTGCGAGTCGTGACGCTGGCCTATGGCCGGTGGGATTGGCACGGACGTCCGCACGGAACCAATTTCGAAAATGCGCGCGATCATCTGCCGGCGCTCGATCAGGGATTGATCGCCTTGCTCGACGATCTCAAGGCCCGCGGCATGGACAAAGATGTCACGGTGCTGGTGTGGGGTGAATTCGGCCGCACGCCGCGCATCAACCCGAACGGGGGCCGCGATCACTGGCCGCAGGTCGGTTGCGCCCTGATGTCGGGGGGAGGCATCAAGGCCGGTCAACTGATCGGCAAGACCAACCGTCTCGGAGAATACGCCGTCGAGCGTCCGGTCCACTTCCAGGAGATTTTCGCGACGCTCTATCACAACCTGGGGATCGATGTCAGCACGGCGACGGTTCGCGATCTGCACGGCCGGCCGCTGTATCTCGTCGACGAGCGCGCACACCAGCCGATGGTCGAACTGGTTTAGAGACCCTAACACAACCGGTTGTGCCTGTCGAAAAGGCCTGAACATTTTCAAAAACTGACGCAGTACAGAGCTTGTGTTAGAAATAATTAGGCCGCTTCGGCTCAACGACAGCCCAACGATCAGGTGGATGCGTTGTAATCGGCTCCGAACAATCTTTGATGCAGCGACATGATCTGTTCGGCCGACTCGCCGATCTCCGAGTACGACGACAATACCTGCGGAGTGAAGAACAGGCTGGCGGGATCGCTTAAGCCATAGATCTCGGCGGCCTGTTTCAGTATTGTCACATCCGCTGATGGTATATGGTGTGCGTCGCACAGTTCGGCGAACAGCGTCTGAAGCCGCTGTTTTTCTCGTTTGCGACTCGACTGAAATCGATCCCACAGCGCCAGCCCCGTCCAGAGAATCGCAATCGCGGCGACGGCCAGCACGATGAACCAGATATCCTTGCTGGAAGAATTATGGCCGTTGAGATAACGACTGATGGATTGAAATGGATTCATGATCGTCAGGATCCTGATTCGTCTCGGAAGGCTCTCTTCCAGGCATGTGCTATGGGCCGGCGTGCGGACTCGCGTCGGCCTCTACGAGGACGTCTCCGGAGTGAAGCTTGTCCTGCGTATTTCTCCGGTGCAAAACCGATTCGACCGAATATCTCACGCGGGGATTGGGATCATTGAGGGCATGCAGCAGCGCATCGCGGGCGTCGGGATGATCGAGCGCGCCCAATGCCTCGACAGCCGTGCGGCGGACGATGGCGTCTTCATCTCCCAGCAGCATCATCAAATCGTCGATAATGTTCTCGCTCAAACCGAGGGCCATCGCGCCGCGGATGGCGCGGATTCGCTTTCGAGCGCCGGGTTGCGTCAATTCGCGGCGGAGTGCATCCAGTGTATCCGGATCGATTTTCATCAGCAATTCGCCCGTGCGCCGACAGACGGCGGGATCCAGCGTCTCGAATAAATCGAGCGCCGTCTGCAAGTTAAAGCTCCGTAATTCATCCCGGGCGGCATCGCGCACCGAAGGAGTGGGGCTGTTCAAGCGATCGATCAGCAAACGAAACGTTTCCGGCATGGCGAGACTGCGCAATTGGTGCGTGGCCCAGACTTGATCGTCTTCGTTCTCCGAATCCAATCCGTCGAGCACGATGCCGCGGAGCGTCTCTTCATCGAAGACTCGCCTCATCTGAGCGGCGGCTTCTTTCCCGTCGTGACCGCCGCACCGCATCATCCATTCGAGAATATACTGCTTGTCTTCGTCGGGAATACCCGTCGCCGAAACGAACTTGACGAGAGAGACCTGATCGGCATCGGGAATCATTTCCAAAATCGCGAGTTCGCGAGCGGCCCACGAGAGCTTCTGAATCGACCGATAATTCTTCTGGTGATGCGCATTCATGCGGCGGGGAAACGACCTCAACGATTCGAGGATGAACTCCAGATCGTCGCGAATCGCAAAGATATCGAAGACCATCGGCGGGAGATACGGCATCGCGAGAAACGCATTCACGAGTTGCATAATCCCGGAGTGCCGGCTCGTTTTCATCAACGCATAGGCGTACTCTCGAAACTGACGCTCGGAGTGGCGAAAGATTTTCTTGACGCTCTCCTGGTCCGGACGGCCGAGCATCAACAAGCCTTCGATCACCTCCTCGGCGCCGCCGCCCATTTTTGCTTTCGACAGTGCGTGATCGAGATACATCAAGACATCGTGTATGAGGGTCGAGAGCGGCTGGTAGGAAATCCACCATCCCTGCACGCCGTTTTTTTCCGCCTGCATGTGATCGTACAATTGATGGGTGACGACCGAGATCGTCTGGCGGACCAGTTCACGGTCGGGATGATCTCCTTTTTCGAGCAATGAAAACAAGAGCGGCAGGAGTTCGAGCGTCTCCATCCACTGCATCACGATCAGGCCCTGTTGACGAACGGCGGGATCGCCATGCACGATTGCCTGATGCAGCGCATGCTCGAGGCCTTGCCGGTTCTTTTTCAGATGCTCCCGCATCGGAGCCGAAAACGATTCTAACCGCCGGACCAAGGCCAGTAGGCCGCGGGTCTGCCGGCACTTCAGCAGCGCATCGGCGGCGTGCAATCGAATCCGATCGTCGGTCGAGTCGACCGCTTCGAGAAGCAGATCGACGGCCATGGGATGTGGGCTGGCCGACAACACTCGAAATGTGATCTCCAGCGGATTCTGCATCAATACACTCCGAATTGCCGTGCTGAAGTGACAAATTCAATCGGCCGAGCGATCGCAGAATGAGGAAATGCGCCAATCCCAGCGAGACGGGACTTCCCCGGTCGTAACATTACATTTTGAAGATGTGCCAATAGGTGATATCGCCTCCTGAAATCCGGCAACTTGAAACTTTCCTATTTCCTCGTCAAGACCATTACGATCGCTACGTTCTGCTTGATTTCAGCGCGCCATGACGCGAAACTGAGTGATATCAACCCGTAGCGACTAACCCCGATATTCAGGAAGAGCTCGACATCGCACGTCTTCAGGAAACAGACATCATGAAAGCCTATCCGCTCTCGGCCGAGGAAGTATTGGATCAGATGTTTCTCGACATCCGGGCGAAGATTCTGGAAGTCGCCGCGGGGTTCGACCGCATCGAGCGGGCCGATGAATCGCAAACGATCGGCGCTCAACTGCGCTGGAAACAATTACAGGGCGCGGCCCGACTCCTGACCGAGGCGAACCGCAATCGGGCCGAACAGGTGCAACTTCTCTTCAGCGATCCGTATAATCCGCAGTGGGACAAACCGAAACCGGCAGTGCGAGCATAAACCCCATCTCGCCCGGCGCGTCAACTGCATTTCCACAGTGGCATGATGTCGCGCGGCGATCGTTGAATTTCCAAATTTCAGACGGAGACGTAGATGTACTTTATCGATCCTCACGTCCACATGATTTCGCGAGTCACCGACGATTACGAACGGATGGCGCGCATGGGCTGCCTCGCGATCAGCGAGCCTGCTTTCTGGGCCGGCTACGACCGCGGCAGCGCCGAAGGCTTTCGCGACTACTTCCGCCAACTGACCGACTTCGAGCCGAAGCGGGCCGGATGGTCGGGGGTGCAACACTTCACGTGGCTGTGCATCAACGCCAAAGAAGCGGAAAATGTGTCGCTCGCCCGCGAAGTCATCTCGCTGATTCCCGAATTCCTCGACAAGCCGGGCGTGCTGGGGATCGGCGAAATCGGCCTCAACAAGAATACCAAAAACGAAGCGACGGTTTTTCAGGAACAGGTCGACTTCGCCATGAAAACCAACGAACTCATTCTCATTCACACTCCCCACTTGCAGGATAAATTCAAAGGGACGCGCATGATCATCGACATGCTGCTCGGCGATCATCGCGTCGAACCCGAACGCGTCCTCATTGACCACGTTGAAGAACATACCGTCGCGATCGCCAAAGAAGAGGGTTTCTGGACCGCGATGACGTTGTACCCCGTGACGAAATGCACCCCCTCCCGCGCCGCCGACATCATCGAGATGTACGGCGATGACCGGATCATGGTGAATTCCGCGGGGGACTGGGGGCCATCCAATCCGCTGGCGGTCCCCGATTTCATTCAGGAAATGCGCAGGCGAGGCCACTCGGAGCAGAAAATCAGAAAAATCGTGTACGACAATCCGCTCGAGTTCTTCCGCCAGTCGCGCGGATTTCAATTCACCCCGCCGCTGGGCATGAATGGAACCTCGGAGCTGACCGATTCGCTCGATTCCTCCGCCGCGACCCCCTGACGACGCGGCGCGAACGGAGGCAATTCTTCTCGATCATCATTCAACCGACGACACACCAATTTTATCAGAGGATGCACCATGGATTTGATGAGTACGCTCAAAGGCTCGTTAATGGAAGGCTTTTTCCCCTCCGGTTGGGATCTCAAGAAGATCGACAACTGCGTCGACAACGACCCGGAGAAAATCACCGCGCGGCAGAAATTCTGGCATCCGAAATTCGAACCCGTTTCATGCAACTCCTTAAGCGATTTCGACACGCTGCTGGGGCATGAAATCGCCCACACCATCCGCCGCAGCCGCGAAGCGGGAGAAAAACTCGCACTCATACTTCCCGTCGGCCCGATGGGGATGTATCGCTGGTGCGTCTACTTCCTGCAGGAGTGGGGCATCCCCTGCGATCACGTCTACGGCTTCAATATGGATGAATGGAGCGACGCCCAGGGGAATACGCTCCCCTCCTCCAATCCCGGGGCGTTCCAATACGCCATGGAGCAGGCATTCTACGGACCGCTCGGCAAATTGACGGTCCCCAAAAAACAGCGCCATTTCGCCCTGAAAAAGATGTTGCCGACCTACGCCGAGCGCATCGGCGAACTGCGGGCCGACGGTGCCAAACTCGCCGTCATTTTCGGCATCGGGCGAGTCTGTCACATTGCCTTCTGGGAACCGCATTTCGCCGCCGAATATGCGACGGAAGCGGAATGGAAGAAGCAGACGCACCGCATCGGGGCGAAGCTGCATCCGCTGACCATCGAGCAGAATGCGATCACCAGCTTCAAGAGCCGCACGACGCTCGTCCCTTGTTTCGCGAACACCATCGGTCCGAATTTGTTTATCGGTGCCGACAAGATCATCGGCGGCGCCGACGGCACGCTGTCGCGCGGCATGATGTGGCAGGGCCTCAGCCTGTGGATGACTCTTCGTCACGGACCGAGTACATGGATCCCCTCGTCCTACATGCCGACGCAGCCGGGCCGGCTCTTCTATCTCAAAGAACTCGCAGGACCACTCGTGGCGGAATGCAACTGATCCTGCACCTCGATGATCGGCGAAGCAACTCTTTGGGAATTCGTTACGGTGCGGCTTCGTAGAGTTCTCGCAGATTCTCGATTCGACGACGATTGGCTCCGCGGTCGGAATAACCGATGCGCGACGCCGATCGGACCTGAATCACCCGCGCCGTGTCGTCGATCAGAAACTCGACGTCGTCGGTGAATCCGAACGTCGGGCTGCGAAACTCGACGTGGAGATATCTTTTCTCTCGCGTCACAACCTGCGCGGCGGGGTTGTCTTCGAGGACATCGAGCATTTTCTGTAACGACGAATCCGCGTCTCCTCGAAAGTCGAACGGACGAATGAACTGTGCCTCGCGAGTCGCCTGACTGCAAACGCAATTCGGCGTTGCAGGGCAATCGGGCAAGCGATTCGACAGCGGAGCCGAGCGGGGAGCCTGCGCACGACGGGACCATAAGGCGAGGATCATCAAGACGACAATCGCGACCACGATCCCCGCGACAATAATGCCGAGACTCCAAAATAAAACACGGACACGCATCGTTGTAAGTCTTGGATGATAAGTTTCTTCAGATGAAGCAGAACTTGGGAGATCTTTTCACGTCAATCGTTCGAGATGATAGTCCCCCAGTTCGACAGAGATCCCCCGCTGCAGGTAATTGACCATCACCAGCAAATGATCCCCGGTACGCCGCTTCAGAATGCGACCTTCAAAGCCTTCAAAAGGCCCGCTGGTAATGCGAACCTGCATGCCCGGCTCCAGGCGATCTTCGGGCGTCAGCAATTTTCCGGTCAACGACAATCGACGAATTTGTTTCAAGTCGAACGTCAGTTGTCGGCCATCCTGCACTTCGAGCAAATGCGCCGTGGCGGGGATGTCGAGCGTCTTCAGTCGTTCTTCGGGAGTCACATAGACAAAACCATAACTGGTAAACATCGGCACAAAGGATATCCGCGTTCTTCCCTTGGGACTGCGAGTTTTATGTTCCAACTGGGGGACGTAATGCGCGATGTGCTTGTCGGTCAGAAAACGAGCGAGCGTCTTTTCCTGCCGCGGCCTGGTATGCACGACCCACCAGCGATGGGTCGCCTCCGTGCCGGTTTCCGGTCGATCCAGCAGATCGTCAGGAAAGAGTTCAGGTTCCCGTGCCAGGATCGGCATCATCACTCCTCGACGGCTTCTTCACGATACTCCGGTCGTATGATGCGCGTGCATCTTCCATCATTATACGCGGATTCGATGGACAATGAACAACGTTTCAACGGACGTGTTGCGGCATTTTCGCATCCGACGCCGACGCGGGAATTTCGTTTTCTCGACGCGGCGTGTACGTTTCGTAATACCGATTCGCATATGGATCCCGCGAATCTTCCGGCTGACCATTGGCCACCGACCCCAGCACGCGGATGTGATGCATTTCAAGCAATTGCCGCGATTTGGCAATCGCCGATCGCGTCGTTTTGAAGAGATGGACAACCAGCAGCAATCCGTCGATACGCGGGGCAATGATGCACGGATCGCTGACCGCGAGCAACGGTGGAGTATCGACGATGATCAGATCAAAGTCGTTCCGAATCGTCAGCAACATCTGATCCCAGCGCACCGACGACAACAGCTCGGCGGGACTGGCCGGAATGCGTCCAGAAGTCAACACCGACAGATTTGGAATAGAAGAGACTTGAATCGCACTCCTGACGTCGATTTCATTTTCCAGCACTTCAGACAAACCGATGTCGTCGCGCAATTTGAAGAGCTGATGTTGAGTGGGCCGGCGCAGATCGGCGTCGATCAGCAACACATTCTTGCCCGACTGTGCGGCAGCGAGCGCCAGATTCGCCGCGACGGTCGACTTGCCGTCGGCCGGTTCGGGGCTGGAAACCTGCACGACCCGGAAGTGCTGATCGTGCAAGCCAACAAACATCGCCGTGCGCAGGCTGCGATAGGCTTCGGCTTCGTGAGAGCCGGGATGATGCAGGTAGCACAAGGCCGGGTGCAGGCCGGGTTGCAGCGAATCCTTCGTCGATGATGACGAAACATCATATTCGGGAATCGTCCCCAACAGCGTACTGGGCAAATGATGCCGGATTTCGTCGTTCGTTTTGAGCGTCGTATCGCGCATCGTATTCAGGTAAATCAATCCTCCCAGGCACCCGACGCATATCGCGACGCCCCCGCCGAGGAACATGATATGCCGTTTGATCATCAATTCGTCTTTGGTAGGGGCCACGATTTTCAGGGTGTAACTCTGATTGGGACGAATATGAACTTCCTGATTGAGCCGGGCTTCCACCAGATCGTAGAGGCCCTTGATGCGGTTGATCTCATCGGTGAGAATCTGTTCCTTCACAAGATACTTGGAATGATTGCGCGCTAGCGATTCCTCTTTCGCGTACAGTTCGTCCAATTCCTGATCGCGATGCTCGAGCGCCAACAACTGCTGCTTGAGCGATCTCACATAAATCGACACGAAATCGACCCCGTTCGCCTCGATCGGCTGACCGTCGGCCGATTGCCGTGGCAACTCGATCCCGCGCTGGCGGAAAAATACACCCAGGGCTTCGATGCTTTTCCGCACATTCACGACTTCCGGATGCTTCGGACCGAGTCCCTCATCGTGCAACAGCTTTTGTTCCAGCATTAACAGCGGCAACAACTGGCTCTCATAAGAGCTTGATGCCGACGGACCGGCCATCGATATCGCCGCGGCGCTGTTGTTCTGTTGCCCTTCCTGATTCATGAACTGGCGGACGAGAACCGTCAGCGAATCCTGCGATTCGCCCGACTCGATCGCCTCTTCGAGCGACTTCAATTTGGAAGTCACGTCGGTCCGTTTGATCAAATTCTGACGGCGCTGTTCCTGAATCGCCTGAATATTTTCCTGATGAATATTGGTGACCGTCTGCGTCGTGGACCCGGCGACGGGAGCCTTCCATTGCAGCGGCGCAGTCTCGCGGAACGTCAGATATTCCTGCTGCCTGGCCTGAAGCTGCTCGAACAGCGTCTCCTTGGCTTCCTTCGTCAGCTTGAGAACTTCCGCCGAGTTTTCACGATACGATTCCGCGAGATAGGCCTTGTACGCATCGATCACGGCATCAACGATCGACTTCGCGTCTTCCGCCGAGGGACCGTTAAACGTAATGTCGAGCACGTTGAGATATGAACGATCGTGCCCGGCGCTCCGCTTGACTTTCAAATCGTCGAGAATGTCGTCAATCGGAGTCTCCGACCGGCTCAATGTCGGCAGTTCGTTCAATCGATGCACTTCGACCGCCTTACCGACGATCATGGGGCTCATGATCAAGGCAATGTGCTCCGCACGTTCTCCGAACGACTCGTCTCCGCCCCCCTCTTGTTTGACCTGAACATTGGCGGACTTCGAGACAAGAATCTGCGCGATCGCTTGATACTCAGGCCCGAGCTTGCGGTACGCCAGTTCGCCGAGAATGGCTCCGCCCAACAAACAGATGACGAGATAGTATTTGTATTTCCAGGCGATGCCACGGAGATCGAACGATGACCCGTCACCTGAACCGCCTTGAGGGGGGGAACGCGTTTCCTGCTCCCACGACGGAGTATCGAATTGATTGTTCATATCCACATACTCACCGTCGTTGAACAGGCGAGTTCCTTAATGATGCAATATTTCCGATTCGAACTTCCGCAGGCAGATTAACGGCAACCTGAAGGATCCGATTGCCGGGCGGCCTGCGATCGATAACGGTCGGCGTAGTAGGCCACGGTCTGTCGCAAACCCTCTTTGAGTTCGACCAGTGCCTTGTATCCCAAATCGCGCTCTGCCGCCGAGATATCGGCCCACGAATGTTTCACGTCTCCCGTTCGAGGCGGGGCGAATTGTGGATCGTATGGGCGGTCGAGCAGTCGGCAGATCTCTTGGAGCAAATCGATCAGATTCAGGGATTGCCCGCACGCGACGTTGTACACCTTCCCCGAAACATTCGGAGCCTTCGATGCCAGAAGATTGGCATGCACCACATTGTCGATGTACGTGAAATCTCGCGACTGCAAACCGTCGCCGAAAATCATCGGCCGTTTCCCCGAAAGGATCGCCGCGACAAACAACGGTATGACCGCCGAATAAGGGCTGTTCGGATCCTGTCGCGGTCCAAAGACGTTGAAGTACCGAATTCGCACGGTCTCGAGCGAATAGCACGCCGCGAACGATTCGCAATACAACTCGCCGGCGAGTTTCGCCGCCGCATAGGGGGAGAGGACTTGCGGAACCTGTCCTTCGTGTTTGGGCATGGTTGGCTGGTTGCCGTACGCGCTGCTTGAAGCCGCATAGACCACGCGACGGACGCCCGACAGCCGGCAGCAATCGAGCAGCGTAATCGTCCCCGTGACGCAGGCGTGATGAGTATCCATCGGCTGGTCGATGCTGCGCGGCACGGAGGCCAATGCCGCCTGATGGAAGACGACTTCGACATCGCGAATCGCTTCGTTGACCCGATCGCGATCGGTCAGATCGCCGAGCAGCACGTCGACCCGGTTTCCGAGATGGGCAAGATTATCGAGCGAACCGGTGCTCAGGTTATCGAGCACGCGCACCTGATGGCCGTCCTCGACCAGTCGAGTGGCGATGTGCGAACCGATAAAACCTGCCCCGCCAGTCACCAGATATGTTGTCACTTCGCTTGTTCCTTAACGGTTAGCAATTCCGGTGGGCACAGCCCACCCTACAATGAATCTCGTTCCCAAGCTCTGCTTGGGAACGCAAGTCTTTGAAGCTCCGCTTCATCTTTCCGCACATGGAGCAATCCTGGTGGGCACAGCCCACCCTACGGAATATTCCCGCGCTGACGCTTCGAAGTTATGATGACGTGGGTTTCCGTCTGGAGACTCAATGCGTGAATGACCGCATGATCTCGTTATCTTGTAAATTCGGTTTCAGGATCGGGTTGACTCTCGCCATTTGTCCGACGATGTTCTGAACCGGACAACCGAAGTAATTCCAGTAAACCATACGACTGTTGCGAAAATATCCATCGCGATATTCCCCGGCGACATGTACTCCTGCTGTCGTCCACATGGTCATACAGAGACAACAATTATGCGGATCCTATCGACTCTGCCGAAAATGAATAGTACATTCCTCTTCGTATGATGTACGGACGGAACGATGAGTTCACAAAAAACAAAAAAGCCCTTCGGTCGCTTCCGAAAGGCTTGGGGTTCTCTTCGATTACAGAATGCGGGGATATCGAATTAATCGGCACTCCGGTTGAGTTGCCATCTGGCAAAGACCAGACGGTGATCCGACCCGGTGCTGCTCCCGATGTGGCAATGCGTCGGCTGCCAGTGCGACGAGCCGATGATGTGATCGATCCGCAACCAGGGGGTTTCCAGCGGCCACCACCAGAATCGGCTGCACGGAGAGGTGTAGCCGAAGCCTTCACCCACTTCCTCGAACGCATTGAGATAATGCCCCCAATGCGACCGGTAAATGCTGCTCGACGTCGGAAGGTTAAAATCGCCGACGATCAACGTCGGCTTGCCGGCACAATAATAGTCGACAAACTCGCGAGTCTGGCGCGCCTCATCGTCGCGAAGCAGGGCTTGACGTTCCACGCGCCGAGAACCGCGCCCATTAATCAGCCCCTCTCCCTTCAATTCATTCAGTGCCCGCCTGGCGGTCATCTGATGCAAATTGATCAGTCGAATTTCACCGCGGGGGGTTTCGATCGCCGCACAAATCGCCGTTCGGCGATCGAATGCCTTCGAGTAGCACTCATCGATAATTCTGACGGGATATCGAGACCCGATCCAGAATTCCCCGACATGCACGGTATGCCACGTTCCGAAATGCCTGGCGATCGACTCGTTTTCGGGCAAGGCCTCTTGCAGCGCGATGACATCCGGATCGAGTCGAACCATCTCGTTGACGACCGATGAGAAGTCCTGACGATACCCCTGCACATTGCAGGTGACGACTTTTAATCCCAGCGCATCCGCAGAAACTCGCGGGGGGCTGCCGAATGCAAATTGGTACTGCGACACCGGCCCGCACACGAACAGTGCCGACAGCAGATTCAACAGCACGTATCGCCGATTGAAGAATGGACTGAACACCATGAGCGCTAATGATGGAAGCACCCAGGGCCAGCGCGGGAAAAACGTGAGCGCCGTCCCTACCCACCACCGCTCTGAGACCGCAAATATCAGCAGCCATAACGCAGCAATGGCGAGACAATTCGTCCAGCTCATGAGGGCCACGAGGCGCGAGGCGGCAAATACACGGCGAGACGCCCGGACCGCGGAGCCGGTACGATCGCTCCGGGAGATCGCCGGATAAACAGCCGTCGTTCGAGGTGTGATGCTTGTCACGGGACAATCGGAAAAATTGTTAGAATTAGAAACTCATTCGAAAAACAACATCGCACACCGCGGGTGCAGGAAACATCCGCGAAGCCTGCTCTCAGACCATCGTCTCCATTAACCGGATACCTGTAGTCAATGCATCCCAATCGGGACGCGTCAGGCCATTTTCGGCTTGATGGACGAGTTGAGCCATTTCCCACGCCGTGACATAGTGGTAATGGAATTGAGGATTCTTCCGGCCGTGCTCCGCCAATTCCTGATGAAATGCCTGCATTTCACGCCCCAGCAGCATATCGATGTTCCCCGGCTTGCATCCGTGCGTGTGCAGCTTGACGAACAACCAATCGGGGCGACCCTCGACGTGGACATGGGCATTCATCCAGAGTTTCATGCGCTCCCACGTCGGCGGGCGACCGACATGCAAGTCGCCGTTCTCGATCCGAGGGAGCACGCCGAATTTGCGATGTTGCCAATCGGGAAGAAGCGGCCCCTGCACCATCAGCAAACCGTCCTGCGGTGGATTTTTTCCCGCGCCGGCGCGAAGGCCATGATCGTGGGATTTGTTTTTTCCGGGACAATCGACTGCATAATAAATGCTGTTGATCGTTCGCGTTTGTGTCTCGCTGGGAGCCGATGGCATCGTGAAGTCGGCGTAACACCCGGTATCGAGCAGAATGGGAATTTCGTGATCGATGCCGCAACCTCTTCCATCCGCTCGTGAGTTGCACAGCGCCCAGTTGCCGTGAATGAATCCGTAGACGATTTCTCCCGTCAGGGGATCGAGTCGCAACAGCTCGTGCCGGCGATACAGGGTCTCCCGAAACTCGTCGAGTTTTTCGAATAGCCCGATAGGAGTATCGCGATCGTGATGCAGATGCACGTCCACGTCGCCGTAACCGGCCTTGCAGAGTTTTGCCAGGCGATCGAGATACGCGGGATCGTATTGGTCTTGCGGAAAGAAAAACGTGTGCTGTGGTACGCGTCCCCGGCGATCTTCAAAACGCGAAAATAACGCGGGATAATCGCGACACCAGCGATCGACGCGGGCAATCGCCGTCTTGCGATCGGGGTTGCCCCACTCCGGCTCATAGTGATCGCACACGGCGATAAACACGTGTACTTCGTCGGAGTCGACGTCGATTTTGGGTTTGATCTCAGTCGGATAATAATACGACGGGAGCCACACCTGCATATCCCGTTCGCGAATCATCGCATAGAGGGCGATTGCCCCCGACAAGACAATGACCGTGAGAATCAGAAACGCATAGAGAATTGTAATCGTCATGAGACCACCTCGTGCAGTTGTGCTTTATCGGATACATTCGTCGTCGCTTGCGCGGGAACGGCGCCTTGCGGGACGACGCGATCGGTCCGCTTCCATGTGCCGCTGCGAATGCCGCGGAACCAGCGCCAGAAACCGACGAGCAGCGCCGCGTTCACGCTGACGAAGAGCGCTTGCAGTTTTAATCCCTTTTGCCACCGTCGTCCGGTCGCGAATGAAAGCCCGAACATCGCCGTCAGATAGAACAATTCGTGTGCCAGCAGCATCCGCACATAAAATTGTTCATTCATCAAGGCAACGTTCGCAAATAGAGCGGATGCCATAAACAAGGGACAGAACCAGCGGAGCACCTTGTGCGACCAGAACGCCCACGATAACAGTCCGTGACGCGGATGCAGCAGCGACGACAACCACATGAGCGACTGAAATCCTCCCGCGCCGATCCGGGCGCGGCGATGAAACTCGGCCTGCACGTGCGGAGCCGTCTCTTCCCGCGCAATCGCCGAGTCGTCGTAGATGACTTTCATTTCCGCGAGATGAATCCGCATGCCGATCAGAAAATCGTCGATGATTGTCTGCGTGGGAATCGGCTGATACAACTCCTTGCGGATCGCATAAATCGCTCCGTTGAAACCGAGCAGTACTCCCAGCCGCGCTTCGGCCCGCTTGATGAAATTCTCATATCGCCAATACATTCCATCCGCATTTTCGCCGGTCACGGCATCGGTGAGGATGAGTTTTCCACAGACGCCTCCAACGCTCGCATCTCGAAAATGCCGCACGAGCTTCTTGAGGGCATCGCCATCGAACATCGTATTGGCATCGGAAAACGCAATGATCTCGCCCCGCGCGAGTGGAACGCAATCGTTGAGCACCGAGGCCTTTCCGCGACGCTGGGGAAACTGTACCAGACGGACTCGGCTGTCGGTGAATGTCCCCACGAGTTCGCCGGTCAAATCTTCGGCGCCGTCGCAACCGACGATGATCTCGACGCGATCGACAGGGTAGTCCATCAGTACCGCATTCAGCAGCCGCTGCAATATAATGCCCTCTTCCTTATACGCGGCGATGATGACCGAGACCATTGGCCAGTCGGTCGCGGCACCTTGCTCTGATGATTTTTTCCGCAGAGAGGCGGTATGGTTATTGGCATCGGCGCATCGGCGTGCCGGATCGGTCACGGTCCGCGATAATGCCCACACCAGCAGAGGGTAAAGGGCATACACGTAGACGATCAGGCCTGCCGAACTCCAAAATACGATTTCTAAAGATGTCATCATGATAGTTTTTCAAAAATGATTTATTGATATACCGTTCAGTCTGTCGACGAATTCCAATCAATTCGCAGGGAGGCCTTCCGGTTGTTCGTTCTCTTGCGGAATGGAAGCCGCCAGCCACCAACCATGCGATTCGGACGGAGTCGCAATAAGTTCGTCCCCGTCTGTCACACATTCATCCGTTTCAAGGCGAGAGGCGTCGGAAGCGGGTAAATTGAGCTTGAGTACCTTCGCGGGGATGCCGCCGACGGTCGCATATTCGGGAACGTCCTTGACGACGACCGCATTGGCTCCGACTTTGGCGTGCGATCCGATCCGGACCGGGCCGACAATCTTGGCCCCCGCTCCGATGAAAATGTCGTCGCCGAGGGTGGGCGTCTGAAGTTTCTCAGCACCGATCGTCACCTGATGTTCCAGGAAGATTCGCGACCCTCCTTTCACGTTGCCGTTGATGACGACTCCGGTGCTATGAATCAGGACGAAGCCCGGACCGAAATCCGCACCGCGACCGATGATGCACTGGCAGAGAATGCCGTTCAGTTTGTTGAAAACCATCGCCAGCGGTTCGAGCTTCCATCGTCGAGAGGCCTGCATCAGTCGATACAGCAACATGGCGCACGTGCCGTCGGTCAGAGCGGTTTTCACCAGCGACTTGAAAGAAATGTCGCCGTAACACCACTGTGATTTTTCTTTGAGATCGTTCAGGAATAGAGAGAGCATCAAAGGCCTCATTACCAATATTTTGGGGCGTCGATCAGATTCGAACGGAGGCGATCACGCGATTCAGCACGTCGGCGAGTTGACCCGCCTGAAATTCACGGCGGTAGATTTGCCGGTCTTTGTCGGTGCCGATCGATTCCAGTAATGATCCGGGAGATTTCGCCCGGGCTTTGAGCCAATCGGCGAGAGCCGACGTCTCGCGCGGCGTGAAACAGTGTTCGGGCCAGACGGAGCGGACGATCCCCGCGGTTTCTCCTTCGGGCACAACCGCCAGTATGGGCTTCTGTAACGCCATGTATTCAAAAAGTTTCGCAGGAGCGACTCGCTCCGCACCGGGAAGATCGCTCAGCAACAGGCACAAGGCATCCGCTGATTGCATCTCCGACAACGCTTCAGTGTGACTGCAATACTCCTTGAGAATCAAGCGGCAACCGGTCCGTTGCATTCGTTCCAGCAGGTGACGTTGTTCGGGAGTTTTTCGTCCCACCCCGACGAACTCGATGCGCTCTGTGAGTTGTGGGTCGGTTCGTTGCAGTTCTTCCATCGCCATCATGATCGGTTCGACCGAGGTCAGATTCCACAGCGTGCCGGTATAGACGATCCGGAATCGCTCATTCTGACGATACACGCCTGCATTTGCGGACAATAGGTCTTCAAAATCGTCGTCGTCATATCCGTTGTAAATGCATTCCGCCGGTGCGATGCTTTGCACCTGCTGCGCGCGCTCTTGCAAACGAGCGGTGCTGGATTTGGTCGTTGCGAGGATCATGTCTGCGGTTCTCAGAACGCGCCTTTGCATCCGCTGCTGGACGAACTGCGATAACCGGTCCCGCTGGCTGTTTTCGAGATACTGGCTGCTCAGATCCCACTCGTCGCGGAAATCGACGACGAGCGGCAGTCCGAACTTATGTTTCAAGTGACACCCCAACAGCAGATTCGAGTACGAAGGCGCCGTCGCCAGAATCGCATCATGAGGAACCTGCGCCAGATACCGGCAGGCTTCGCGATACGCATTCGGAGCCCACAGAATTTGTGGGTCCGGTTGTAATAGAATTCCCGCGGTGCGTCGCAGCATGTTCCGCACGACGCCCACGGCTCGCTGCTTTATTCCTGGTTTTAATCTCGAATCATCCGCTGACTTGGGTGAGGATGTTGCTCCCCCCTTGAGCCGGTAACTCGGTTCCCATGTTCGCGCTTTGAGGAGGGTTGTTTCGCTGGGGATGTCGGCAAGCAGGCTTTCATCGAACACCGGGACCGAAGGGTTCGCCGCCATCAACACGGTGGCATCCCAGCCAAACCGGCGTAAATACTTCACGAACTTGAGCGGTCGTTGTACGCCCGCCCCTCCCACCGGGGGAAAATGATAGCTAACCAGCAGCAGTCTCTTGCGGACACCATCGGATACGTGATGCGGTTTCAGGTCGTGATCGAGTGTCGTCATCGGCATGAGATGTTTCTCTCAACGATCAAGTGAATTTACTGAATGAGAATCGGCGAAGGCGATCACGATTCAGGTGATCGGACACGGTAATGGGGCAGGGGACCGTGACGGGCTTTCAAGCGTGACGGTCTGCATCGTCTGGAAGCGGCGCTGCGAGGGATGCGTCATCAGCATGTCAATCGCCGAGATCACCCACGGATGATTGTCGTGCCACAATTGTACGTCGCCAGGGCAAGGAGGATGTCTCAGGCACCAGTTGTGAACGTGATCGCGGCTGGTCATCTTGAAATCGCGCGGGTCGACGTTCCACAGCACGATCGACTGGCGGTCTCTCCAGAGTTCACGCAATCGGCGAATGGTCACGATCCCCTTGGGTGGCCGAACCAGATTGCACGGCCGGCCTGAGATGTCTTCGAGCACATGCCGAGTGATGCGGACTTCTTCGAGAAACAAGTCATCGTTCCGCATCATCGCCGCGGAATGCGTATAAGAATGATTTCCCAGCGCATGCCCCTCAGACGCAATCCTCTCGATCAAGCGGGGATACCGTTGTGCCTGTTGGCCGATGACGAAGAATGTTCCCTGCAGTCGATATTCTTGCATGACGTCCAGCAAACGAGGCGTCCATTCCGGATGCGGACCGTCATCGAACGTCAGCGCGATCGATTCTTTGGTCTTGCCGGCGGACGATTCAGGGCGGGCGATCCGCGGCAACGTCCGTGCGCCGCCGATGATCAGCATCGACGCGGGCATCACTTCCGCGAGAGCGCGCTTGACGATTTGTTTAACGACGTTTTTCACGAGATCTCGTTTTCATCCGGTCGGTGTCGGCTCATGCGGGCGAGACTTCCAGATCGACGGCTTGTCGATGATGCGCCTGGGTTTGTTGAACGTTTTTCGAACGGCACGTGCGGATGATGTACATCAGCTTCTCGGCCGATTGATCCCAAGTCTGCGGCAGGAACCAGCGATCACCGGGATATACGGGGAGTTGCAGTTGTTCTTCAATCGCATCGGCCAGCGCGGCGGCATCGCCGGGAGGGACCAATCGATCGAAATTCGGATCGGCGATTTCGGGGATCCCTCCTACGTGACTGGCGATGAAGCGAGCGCCGCAATGCAGCGCTTCGAGCAGGACGTTGGGGATCCCTTCCGACAAACTCGGGAGCACCACATAATCGGCGGCTCGATACCAGTCCGCCAGTAGACTTTGATTCTGCGCGCCCACGAAATGGACGGCATCGGCCAATCCGCACGAGTGAGCCTGTTTCTTCAGTTGCTGCCGCAGCGGGCCGTCGCCGACAAAATAAATGCGAGGACAAACATTTCGCTCCCGGAGTCGCCGGGCCGCCTCGAGCAGATGGCATAAACCTTTGACGTCGACCAGCCGGCCGACGCTGACGAGCACCGGGCGGTCGCTGGGAATTTCCAGCTTTCGGCGTGACTCTTCGGTCGATCCCCGATGAAATACCGACGTATCCACACCCCGCTGCACGACGTGCAATCGTTCCTGGGGAATGCCGACTTGTATCAACTTCTGCCGGATGTCTTCGCTCACCGTCACGACGGCATCCGCCGAATTGAGGGCCGTTTCGATCGCGCGGCGCCGGCCGGCATCTTTCGTCAGCAGCAACACATCGCTTCCCCCGACCATGATCACCGACGGAATGTTTTCTCGGCGGGCCATCTCGGCGGCGACGGCGCCATCGGGATGTGCCCAATACGAAAGGATGGCTTGCGGGCGAAATTGCCGGATGACTTCATTCAATTCTCGCTGCACCGACCACTTGAGAAACGAGTCGTAATGCGATCGCAGCAGCTTGGGAGGATAATAAAATCGCGGATAGGACGTTCGCACGCCATCGACCAGATGCAGTTGCCGGCGGTCGATGCGTTTCCCTGTTTTCATCCAACACTTGAATTCATCCCACCACGAGACGGGGCAAATGACCCGCAGCGGATGATCGGCGGCAAGCGCATGAATCACGCCTCGGTTGAACGTCCCTTGACGCGGATGCAGGGGATTAGGAAATTCGTTGCTGAAGAACAGCAGACGAATCGAGCGGTCGGAGTTCATATCAGGCTCACATCTCAATTTCGTAATCGTTGTCGAGCGGATAGCACAGTCACAAGGACGCGGTTTCAGTCATTCGCGGTTCGATCATCACTCGGCGATGTGCCGGCTTCATCCCCAGGCATCTTGGCGCCATTCGAACGGAGCCGATACGCCTGGCGTAAGGCTTTTTTCAGCGTGGCGGCGAAACCGGTTTTCTGGACGATCTTCTTTGAGGTTTTAACGAATGCTCGCGCTGCTTGTCCCCAGCCGCGGATAGCAGAACTTTTCAATGTGCGAGGCATCAACCAGACGTCGGCACTGCTGGAAACGTGCGTACCAAAGATGGATTTATAACCGGCGTCTCCGAAGCCGAAATCGAGCGTGGTCGGTGGCTGATGCTCGATCAGATCCTCCAGAATTTTCAGCAGCAGAACTTGCCCCGGCGAGAATCTGGCGAACTTCTGATCGAAACCCAACTCACTCGTGAGAAAGGTTCCGTGACTCTGAAGTCCGATTATGAATGCGATAGGCTGCGCATCTTGATACAAAATGTAGGAGCGAAAGCCCTCCAGAATCGCCGCCGAACTGAACAGATCGAGCTCCCTTCGATCGTTTTTGACGCGCAGGCCCAGTTGTTGGGTCTGCCAGGTTTCCAGCGAGATTCGATGGGCATCTTCCAGAAAGTCGGGGACTTGTGAAGGTTCGGTAAATCGTTTGACCTCGAAATTACCCAGACGTTTGATGTTTCGGCGGAAAGTCGACTTCGTCTTGGTTGAGAATTTCGACCAGTATTGATTTCGATCGGGTAATGGGAATTGCAGGCGGTGCCTCGGTTGCAATCCCTGCGGGAAAAAGTCGCTCCACGAACCGGGAACGTTCGCATGAACTGTATGCCACAGCGATGACGTCACATCGAGGTCTTCGATCAGCAGATTCTGCGACGCCTGCTTCTCGAGTTGCAACAGGACTTCTCGCAGAAGTGCCGCCCGGAATTCGGGCGTCTGGCCCGCCCCCAAAAACGCATTCCCCGCCAGTCGATGACCTTTCAGCGTGCAGTGAATCCCGAAGCCGGGAATCTTCTTCGTCGATACATTCTTGGGAATCAGCACGGCGACTCCGGCGTTTTCACCCGACCGGCCGTAAACGATTAACGCCGGGCGATCCTTCCACTCCTCCGTGAGCGAGAGCACCGCTTCAATCCGCTCGGGATGAAGATCAAACGGCGCATGTTGATCGGCACGATACGCCCGATCGAGGACCGGCCACGCCGGCGAATATCGGACCGACTCGCCGAAATTCAGCACGACGGTCTCGAATTTTTTGCAAACGTTCTGTTGCGTCTGCGCGAGGGATGGAAGTGAAAGTGTGGTGCTCATGATAAAACTCTTTTCGGCTATAACAATCGAATTACGGCGTGATGAACGACGATCATCGGCTGACGCCATTATTCAGCAATGTTCGATACAGCGATTCGTACTGCCGGACCATTCCCTGAATGCTGAAATGCTGTTCGACGCGCGATCGTCCGTGACGACCGTATAACTCTGCCTGCCAGGGATTCAGGCACAATTTGAGAATTTCTTCGGCAAGGGCGCGGCTGTCGCCGGTTTCGACGAGTGCCCCCGTTTCTCCCGGGATGACGATTTCCGGATTGCCCCCGACGTTCGTCGCGACGACCGGCAAACCAACCGCCATCGCTTCGAGCAACGTGAGAGAGATCCCTTCGGTTAACGATGAGCCTGCGTAGACCGTCGACGAGGCCAGCAGTTCGGGAACGTCCTGTCGCTCTCCGAGAAAATGCAGGCAGCCGTCGAGTTCGAGTTCCTGTGCCAGCGCTTCCAGCCGGCTGCGTTCAGGACCATCGCCGACGAGATAAAACTCGAATTCGGACAAGACCTCACGAACATGCGAGACGGCATGAATGAGCGTGGGGAAATCTTTCTCGGCCGACAAGCGCCCGACGGAGATTCCGACCGGCTTGGCGTTCGGTCCCCGGTATGTAAAACGATCGAGGTCGATGCCGTTCCAGATCCGCGTCACTTTTTCCAGAGACAAGCGGCCAACGGCCCGGCACAACGCCGACGTATCGTCGGAAACCCCCACGACTCGATCGCTCAAACGGCTGGCCAGGGCGAACTGTAATTTTTCTTTCCAGTTCTGGCCGAATCGCCGACCGTGCCGCGAATGCACGATGGCCGGCACCCGGCACCATGCCCCGGCGATAGCCCCGTACCAGTGTGGAAAGGCATTGTGCGTATGCAGCACGTCTGGTTTCAGCATGTGGCACAGCGATATCATTTTTCGGAATCGTTCCCAGCGCCCCAGTTCTTGCAGCGGTAAAGAAAGAACTTCGCAGCCGAGATGTCGAATGTCGTCGGCGGGTTGTCCCTGTTCCTGCAAGACGACAAAACTGAGTTCGAACCGTTCGCGATCGTGATGACGGGCGAATTCGACCAGCAGGCGTTCGAGACCACCCGTGCATAACGTCAGGCTGATGTGACACACCCGCAGCGGATGCCCGATTTCAGACTTTGATCCGATATCGGATCGATTGTCGAGAACCGAATGGCCGCAAACCATATCATCCGTCAATCGAAGATCTGTTTCACTGGTGGAATGCGACAAGGAGAGTGAATTCATGATGAGAACTATTCGCCGTGGTTTTGTTGATATACTCAGTTGATCCGAAGTCAGGAGAGTGTTTCAGCGCGACATCGATTTGTCGCCTGAATCGGATGGATGTTCCTTACGGTAAACTTTCAATTCTGCGATGAGCGCATTGGCTTCATTCAGCATGCGCATTTCCTCTTCGACTGGAGCCGGATGCTTTTGTTTGGGTGTGGGATTGTCGCATGCCTGGACGACCGCCGGCTTTTGTCCCTCGGAGGATTCAACTTCGGACTCCTCAACAGCCGCCGGCCGCCGTCGGCGATTCTTGAGCCACTGCATCGCAGACCCGGCCCAAGGGAGCAATTGCGAAGTGGCCCAATGCGGGGCGACGAGAAACGTCTCGACATTATCGACGTATTCGGCTCCCCAGTATTTCTTGTATTCGATCCCGCCGTCGCCGAAATCGAATGTGCGCACGCCGCGCTGGATCCCCTCTTCGATCATGTATCGATACAGCGTCGAGCCGGTGCGAAACTCGCTGACCGCTTCATCGTACTGATTGGCAATGACGTAGCGGGTCGTTTGCGACGTCAACGTCACGCCAAAGCTGACGGGGCGGTCGTCGAAGCGGATGATCCAGGCGTCGAACTGGTCGTTCGGAGTCAGCGCCTCGCCGATCAATCGCTTCCAAAAACTCTGTGCCACGTCCGTCGAAAACCGCGTCCGGCCCCGCGCCGATTTGACCAGCCAACTTTGCTGTTCGATCCGGGCCAGGTCGGCAATCATGTTATGCGCCTGTTCGGCATCGGGGCAGCGGATATGGGCGATCTCCACGCGTCCCGCTTGCGACATCTTGCGTTCGTAATAACCGATCTTCCTGAAAAATTTCCCCCCCAACACGCGCTGCTTGTATTCCTCAAACGTGGACGGGACATGGCTGACGGCGAGTTGATCTGAACTTTTCATTACCAAACTCGTTCCGCGGTCCCGCAATGACTCATGCATGGCAGACGTCGCCGGAGATGATCCCACGAATGGCCCCAACTGGCACAACAACCAGCCGCTGCGCGAGACGTATTCGCCCAGCGCGCGGCCGACTTCGGCTTCCATCGTGCGATCGGCCAGAATCGTGCGCCACGGTTGAAAATATCCGCCGCTCGCCTGAATCCGAAAACCGGCGTACCGTTGTTCGGCAATCACCATGACACCCTGCAGGTTCTGCTCGGCATCGCTGACGCAAAGCAATCGCAGATTCCCGGTCCAGCGATCGGCGGAACCGTGCGTCTGGCTCCAGATGGAATACCACTCGGGACCGAAGAGAGATAACTCCGGCCGCACCCGCGTCTGCAAGTTTTTCCATTGCAGCCAGAGCGCATCGTGGGGTTCCAGTTCGCTGATTTCACGGCAGGTGAGCATTTGCAATCGCCTCTTGCGAGATCCGATATGTATCGGTCATCAATATGTTTTCAGCCTGCGATAGCGAAATTCCATCGCAGATCAGGGTTCATCCTCGACAACCGGCTGATGCCAGAGTCACGCTTTGTCTCCGAAAGTATCGAACTGCGATGAGCGTGCCGGCCAACGTGACTCCGGCCCCGACAGCGACCGCCGATAACTCTGCCCAGCCATGAATGTTCGGGAACAAGACCGTCAAGCCTGCACAATAAATCCAGAGCACGAGCAGCGGAACACATTGCGGAGCCAAACCTTCCCGGATGAATTGAGAGCGGGAAACGCCGATTGTCTTGAGCGCGAATGGGAGCAGAATTCCGAACTCGATCACGAATACCGGAATCGCCGTTCCCAAAGCGACCCCCAGTATTCCGTAGGATTGAATCAAGACCAGGCTGAGTACGATGTTGGCGAGGGCTTCGGAGAAATAGACCAGCGACGCTACTTTCATTTGTCCGATGCCGAATAACACGCTGCGCAGCACGCCGACGGTCAGCGCCACGACGCGCGAACTCAGCAACACCATGAGGATGAGATAGCTCTGATCGTATCCCGCTCCGACCCAGGTGAAGACCAAATCCCTGCCGAAGTAACCGGCACCCAGCAGACAGGAGGCGGTCAGTAAGAACGCCAGGCCGGCCCCTTTGAAAACCAGGCGATGCAAGTGATGCGACTCGGCACCGACGTGCAATTCTCCCGCGCGAGGGATCGATACGTGCCCAATGTATTGAATCGGCCGGCTGATGAACTGACCGATGCGAAGTGCAATGTAATAGGGAACAATCGCCTCGGCACCGAGAAACAGGCCGATGACGATGCTGTCGGTCGCATCGATCAGTTGGGTGGATATCGAATCGATGAACGCGAACGTGCTGAATGAAGAGCATTCCTTGAGCGTGCGAAGATTGGCGTGACGCCAGCCCACCGACAAGCTCGGCACGAGACGATGGGCGGCCACGTAGTTGGCTCCATTTTCGACCACGGTGATCGACAGATGAATCAGCGCCATCGCCAGCAGTCCCGAATCGTGCTTGAGGACGGCATACGTGATCCCCAGGCGAAACAACCCGGCGGCAAGGCAGATGCCGCGCTCGATGTCGAATCGCTGAATTCCCATCAGCATCCCGCTGTACACGCTTCCGACCAGTGAGATGGCGATATTAAGCCCCAGTACGACGATGACGCATTGAATTTCAGCTATCGGAACAGATCCCCAGTCGTAAAGGCGGGGTGCGAACCAGGCCAGCAGGCCGCTTGCAGCCAAGGCGACCGTCGCCATCGCCACATACACGGCCCAGATGGCGCTCACCACCTGATTGAGTTTTGTCCAATCGCGATTCGCATACGACGTCGCTACGAATCGGCTGATCGTCTCGCCGAATCCGAGATACATCAAACCCGAATAGCCGGCGACCGAACTGATGAAGATCCAGATGCCGTATTGCTCGTTGCCCAGGATGTGAAGCACGAACGGCATCAGAATCACGCCGACCGCCAAAGCGACGGCATGATTGATCCAGCTCGAAATCAGATTCAGGCGAAGCGACCCGACCAGACTCATATTATGTTTCTATGACTGTTATCGCGGCAAATGGATCACCGCGCAAAAACAAGGACCACCACGAAGAGGCTGAACAGAAATCCCATGCTTGTCGTCGCCAGTCTCCACGCATGACGGCGGTCCCACCACACCAGCGGACGAGCCGGCTTGAGGTTTCTTCCGGCCATATCGAGATAACAGGCGGCAAGTCCTAGAATCAGATACGTCGGCACGACGTAACATCGCGACAGCGACAATAAGCCGACGCCCCAGCCGGTCAACAAGGCTGCCATGTAGGGACGAAACCGGACAAGATCGGGATGCATGTCGGCATACGGCAACTGACTCAAGCGATAAAGCCCCCAGAAGGCGAAAAAATAACAACCGAAAAATAACGTTCCGCCGAAGATTCCCAATTCGACATACGCATGCACGAAGGAATTATGAGCCACCAGGCCGGCGACTTCCGCATACAAGTCGTGGCCGATTCCGAAAAAGAAATCGGCCGATTTGATGGTTTGAAATCCGTCGCGCCACAAAAGAATTCGTGCCTGTCCCGTGCCACCTTCGAGGTCGATGTCGCCTTGCCGACCGGCGACCATCGGCAGCAGCAACAGCCCGCACAGACCGGCAGCCAGTCCCATTTTTCTTCCGTAGCGCGTGACCATCGCGGCAAACAGCGCCCCCGCCAGTGCGAGCAACCCGCCGCGCGATCGCGTGCAGAGCAAGCCCGTCATCAACCACAGGATCGGAAAGGCCCACACGCACCGGGCCAGAACCGATTTCCCCGGCTCGAATAGAAAATACGCACAGAGGATGCCCGCGGCGACGATCAGAATCGAGATGTCGTTCGGATCGTGAAATATTCCCGTCCCGCGCATGCGGAAGACGCGATGGACGTCTCCCGTCAGCGTCGTACCATCGCGATCGGAAATGTGTTCGATGAATTGAAAGTCGAAGACTCCCAGATAGTCGGTGACGCACAATGAAATCATCACCGAGGCAAACACCGCAACGGCTTTGATGAATGTTCTCAATCGCTGCGGAGAATCGACGATCGAAATCAGCAACGCATAATAAATGAGCGTTTTAAGAAACGCGACAGACGACGTTTGAATGCCGTAGAGATACATGTGCATGACGTGCGACAAGGGGATCGCCGCAAGCAATCCGACGGCGCATAAGCTGATCGGCTGACGCTTGAGATTCGACCAGCGAAACCGGTCCCGCATGGCGCCGAGCGAAAAGAGGGCGGTCCCCACGATGAAGGCTTCGTAGATCGGCCAGGCGGCGAGCGCCGGTATGAGTTCGGCGGGGCGAATGAAGAGTGTCGCATTCACCATGAGGAACAGGATGAAGGCGATCTGGGGAGCTCGTGTCATAATGGATGAATATTGTTTTCGGGAATCGTTATGGTCGATTTCACGGTTCACCCGCGCGGACTCCGTCCCCGTGGGTGACAGCAACAATGATCTGTAACCGTTCGCAAGCGGGGAGTGGTTGCAGACATACGGCGTCCCCTCTCTGCGGAAAATATAGATCACGCCGGGAGTGTTGCCGAAAAAACACATCGTTTCCGCGATTGTCGCAGCCGATTCCTTCGGTAGAGTCTCCCGAAGCGGCAGGATCGCCACGCGTGTAACTCTCGACGCCAATTGCCGAGAATCGGTTATACCGATTGCTCCGACGATGCGAAGAGTATGAGGTCGTGTGCCACGGGTGGCTTGTCCACCCGTGTTTTTCCGATGATCGACCATTTCACTGCTGGGCACGCCAGCAGTGCCACCCATTTTTCAACGGGCTGCTATGCCTGCGCGGTCGGTGCAGTTCGCCTGCTGCCACGTCTCGTGCGGCGAAAGAGAACGACGCTCAGTGAACCCAATCCGAGAAGAATAAAACTCGATGGTTCGGGTACGGCATCGGCAGGGCCATAAATGGCTTGAATGCCCGCAATGTCATCGGCGGTTAATGTTCTTTTAGCTCCACCGTAGCTGGCATGCATGACGGCGGTCGCCAATGCGGAATGACTCAGACCCAGCGAGTGTCCGATTTCGTGCAACACGACGGTGTAGATGTCGATATCGGCGTCGGAGTTGGTATCCGTCGGGTCATCGACCCACGTGCGATTCACGTCGATGTGCATATCTCCTAAAACGGTTCCCCCCGCTCCGACGAGACCCTCGGTCCCCGGACGAAAGGCGTGCGCTAAAACATTCGATGTGGAAATTTCCCAGGCGGCGATACGAATGTCGCCGAAATGTCCACCCGACGATTCCGGTGCGCCCGCCGAGACATGGCCGTCGCCGACAAGCCCCAGGTTCGTGAAGCCCGAAACGGAATCCCAGACGTCCAAAGCCCAGTCGATCACTGCCGCGTAGTCGGCCACCGTCGTAAACGTGGGGACATCCAAATCGAGTATCGACTGAGTGAGGCCGACGTGATCGGGATCGGCCGCCGACACGATCGGATCGAAGTCGAGACCTGCGCCCATGATGCTGAACGTGGCACTTCCGGGACCGGCGGTTGTAAAGTTTTCAGCCGCATTAGGACCGGGATTCCACTTCCTGCCGTTCAACGCAAATTCTTCGGGATGTTCCGAGAGATCGACGTTGTCGATCAGGTCGGCGTTCGCGGAAATCGACGCACACGCCAAGACGAATGCCGCATACAAAAATTCGCGAAACCTGTTCATCGGCGTTTCCTGCCTCGATCGAAAGTTGCCGTCCGGTTCGCACCAGAGACTGACCAACTGAAGACCTTGTAGAATGTGTGATCGTGGTGATAACTTCACTATATAGTTACCATCGCCGACCTCCCGATTCAAGCAATAAACTCAACGACACGCACACTTTCCCCGACATTTTCCACAAGCCGTTCTCATGGAGAAAGGCGACGTCACTGCCGCTGCATACCTTTTGCATCGAATGACACACCGATTCGATGCGCTCGCGCGGCGGATGCGCATGGACGTAAACGGGATCGCTAGGCGACTCGATTCGAAATGACGGGAAGCGAGCCGCCCCTCTGAGAAGGCACGGCGAAATCTTCCTCGTCGGACTCGATATTTCGATCGAGAGGCGACGAACACTTCGAAGCGCACGCCTGGTGCTGAGGCAACGCCCCCGCTCGAGGGACATCCCCCAGGACCGGCAATGCGAGCGAGTTCAACCTCGCAGGCTCGATGTTCTTATCGCGCGCCGATTGCCGGCGATTCAACCAGCGGCTCATTCCCGTGGTTCCGATTGCGGAGAACAACGCGGTATGCAGAAAACCCTTCCAGCTTCCGAACGTCTCCACCACGGCACTCGGTTCATGGCCCGAATGCACCATGCAGTCGGCACATTTGGAGTTGCCGCTCTTGCGTCCGTACGACTCCCACGCGGTGAGTTCGAGCAATTCGCTGAACGTCGCGCAATGTCCTTCTTGCAGCAGGTAACACGGCTTCTGCCAGCCGAAGACGTTGTACGTCGGGTTCCCCCAGGGCGTGCATTCGAGATCCCAGCCCCCTTGCAGAAACGCCAGGTACAAAGGCGAATGATTGAACTTCCAGGCACGCTTCGGATTCGAGAGCAACTTGCGAAACAGCGAGACGGTTTGCCGCCGCGAGAGAAAATGGTCCTGATCGGGCGCCCGTTCGTATTGATAGCCGGGGGAGATCATCATCCCCTCGACTCCGATGCGGCTCAGTTCATCGAACATCATCTGCACGCGTTCGGGATTGCTGCCGTGAAAGAACGTCGAATTCGTGGTGACGCGAAATCCCTTCGCAATCGCCGCCCGTATCGCGCTGACGGCGACGTCGTACACTCCCTCCCGGCAGACGGCTTGATCGTGATCTTC
Source organism: Planctomycetaceae bacterium (assembly GCA_046160425.1). Lineage (GTDB taxonomy): Bacteria > Planctomycetota > Planctomycetia > Planctomycetales > Planctomycetaceae > JAQCEJ01. The sequence continues at coordinate 11,808 of JBJXGP010000306.1, read as the reverse complement.
GCCGATCCCGTCGAGATGGACGGAAAACGAGAGATACTTTGACGGCGTGAATCGATGCAGATGTTTTTCGAGCAGGATCGCATTCGTGCAGAGATAGATGTACTTCTTCCGTGCGACGAGTCCCGCTACGATTGTATCGATCTCGGGATGCAGCAGCGGTTCGCCGCCGGGAATCGAAACGATCGGCGCGCCGCATTCGTCGACGGCTCGAAAACAGTCGTCGGGCGATAAGTTCTTTTTCAGAATCTCGGCCGGATATTGAATCTTGCCGCAACCCGCGCAGGCGAGATTGCAGCGAAAAAGGGGTTCGAGCATCAGGACGAGCGGATATCTCTTTCGGCCGTTCAACCGCTGTCGAATGACGTATGAGGCGACCGTCCACATCTGCGAAAGGGGAACCCCCATGCCAGCCTCCCTGCTGTGTATGACCATCCAATATGAGTTTCGGGCGAAACTCCGTCGCGATATCCGTCCGAACTGCGATTGATAGCAGGTTATCCCGCTTATGTCAGGGGGAATCCGGAATTTTCCTCAGTCTATTTCGGTGAACACGCCTGGAGTCATCTATGGGCGTGGCGATTCGGCGAAAAACATGCCCTTTGCAATACCTCAGAGACGTGCCACACATTGCTCACGCCAGAATATCGCGAATGACGATGCCGCTGACGTCGGTCAATCGCTCTTGCCGGCCTTGATGGAAGTAGGTCAAGAGTTCGTGGTCGAGACCCAGCAGGTGCAGAATCGTCGCGTGAATGTCGTGGAGATGGGCTTTGTTTTCGACCGCTTCAAATCCGAATTCGTCGGTCGAACCGTAGCGCAGGCCCCCCTTGACTCCCGCTCCGGCGAGCCACATCGAAAACCCATACGGGTTGTGATTGCGTCCCGGCAGGTTCTGCCCTTCGCTGAACGGCATCCGCCCGAATTCTCCGCCCCAGATGACCAGCGTCGATTCGAGCAGTCCCCGCTGTTCGAGGTCATCGAGCAGTGCGGCGATCGGTTGATCGACTTCGGCACCATGCTTGCCGTGATTCTTCTCGATGCTTTCGTGGGCATCCCACGTATCTTCGAGATGGCCGCCCCCCGAATAAAGCTGTACGAAACGGACGCCCCGCTCGACCAGCCGGCGGGCGATGAGACAGTTCCGGCCGAATTCATCGGTCGGCTCTTGTCCGACGCCGTAGGCCGATAGCGTCTGCGCTGTTTCCTGTGAGAGTTCAACCGCTTCCGGAGCCGAGGATTGCATGCGGAACGCCAATTCATAGGAGTTGATGCGCGTGGCGAGGACGTCCCCTCCCTTGCGGCTGTCGAGATGTTCCTGATTCAACTTCGCGAGCAGATCGAGTTGTTCGCGCTGCGTCCGCCGGTCGAGATGTTCGGGGCCGACGAGATCGAGAATTGGATTTCCCGTCGGGCGAAACAGCGTCCCCTGATAGGCACCAGACATGAATCCGCTCGACCAGTTGGGCTGTCCGCTGATCGGCCCGCCCCGTTTGTCGAGCATCACGACGTAGCCGGGGAGATCCTGATTCTCGGTCCCCAATCCATACACCGACCAGCTCCCCAGCGACGGCCGGCCGATGAATGTTTTCCCCGTGTTCATCGCCACGAGCGCCGAGCCGTGGGCGTGGCTGTCGGTGTGGCATGAGTTGATGATCGCCAGCTTGTCGGCATGTCTGCGGACGTTCGGAAAGAAATCCGAAATCATCAACCCGCTCTCGCCGCCGGGACGAAACGGACGAAACTCGGGCGTGAGAAACCCGACCTTGCGTCCCCCGGAGTTGATGTATTTCTTCCCCTCCGGCAACGGTTGACCGGCCCGTTTCTGCAATTCGGGTTTGTAGTCGAACGTATCGACCTGGCTTGGCGCGCCGTTCATCATCAGGAAGATCACGCTTTTCGCCTTGGTGTCGAAATGCGGCTGCTTCCCGGATGATTTTTCATCCGCCGCATGGCCGATGCCCGAGAAAAAACCATCCTGTGCGAGCATCGCGGTCAAAGCCGTCCCGGCAAACCCGGCCCCCATCTCCCACACGAACTCGCGGCGGGTGTGATTGCAGGGGAAGAATTGTGATGTCATATGATGTTCCATTCTTATTGGGTGGCGTTGCCGCGTTGATTGATTATTCTATTTGGCGGCAAACCTCTACTAACTGCGACGGTTTTCGGCCCAAAGGGCCAGCAATTCGTATAGCCAGGGCCAAAGGCCCTGGAAAGAGACTCCCCATAAATTTCTTCAGGCCCAACGGGCCGACCGTTCAGTCCCATACATAGCGTTCGTCAATATTGAGATTATGTTTGATGCACAACTCACGAAATTCCTCCTTGAACGACCTCTTCGCATGATGTACAGCCTGATCGTTCACATAATCGACGACGTTTGGCAGCATTGATTGGCTGACGGAAAACGCGCCATACCCAGACTGCCACGAAAACGTCGAGACACCACGAGTCGCGCCCTTGGCCCACTTGGACGTTTCAACTTTGATGTGTTCTACTAAGGACGCAATTGTCACCGTTCGCGACAGCCCGCATACCGTATGAACATGATCATAACATCCGCCCACTCGGATGGGCACACAACCAATCTGCTCGACATGGTGACCAATCATCCGAAACATTTCGTCACGAAAACCCGCATGCTGCAAGTACGCATGGCATTCTTTTGTACTGAAGACGACATGCAACCATACGCAAGCCAAGGATTGCGGCATAATAATTCCTGCTGGAACTGCCGGCCCGTTGGGCCTTAAAACGCCTATTCACGAAAACTTCCAGGCCCTTTGGGCCTGGCTAGACGAACGACTGGCCCGTTGGGCCGGAAGTCCTGAACCTCACAAATCAAAACCTAATCCACATACAAAAACTCATTCGTATTCAATAACACGTGGCACAACGATTCCAGCGCCAACTGTTCCGGGGATTTCTGTGGTGCGGTCACTTTCACATCGTAGCGCAGCTCGAGATATCTCCAGACGCGGCGGAGTTCCTTCTCGCTGAGGGGGCGATCGAACACGATGAGTTCGGCAATGTCGCCGGTCCAATATTCGCCGTCGATGTTTCCTTGTTGCCCGATGACATATGTCGTCGCAAGATTTCTTGCCGAGAGCGGCCTCCCTTTCTTCAGCAACGTCAGGCCATTCTGGTAGACGACGGCGTCGTGATGATCGGCGACGGCCGTCAAAATGAACGGTCGATTCCCCTCGGCGACTTCACCTGCGGGAGCAAAATCATCGCTGAAGCGGACGGATGATTTCCCGGTCGTCCCCAGAAACACCGACGAGACCGAATTCCCTTCGCTGCCGTTCCAGTTCGAAAAAATCGCACGATGCTGCTCGGCCCCCAGATCGGTCGCGACGGCGATCACCATGTGTTGCTGCGATGTGAGAACCTGTCCCGCGAGTTTCAAATACCGGCGTTCGCCGTCGAAACGAAGAGCCGGCCGCCCGGCGACGGCATCCGCGACGAGCACGGGTCGCTGCGTAGAATCTTCCTGTCGGGCGTGATGCTCCTTCCCCGAACGATCGGCCCAACCGACGACTCGGCCGTCGCCGTCGAGTTCGATTCCCTGATCTCCTCGCAGGTTGAGAACCAAGCCATCGGTCACGGGAAGGACATCCGCGAGAATTTTCAGATCGTCGGATTCATGCGACAACTTTTCCGCGAACGCCTGCGTCTGCGACTTCAAATGCGCGATGGCCGCTTCGAGTTCGCTGGCTGAGGGCTCGCGGCCGACGGCGAACTTCCAGGCCAGTTTCACCTGTTGCGGCAAATCGGCCTGCGACTGCTCTTGAACGCGAGCGGCGAGCGATTGGCTTTGCTCGTGGACGAACTGGTTATTGAGCAGCGCGAGCGCCTGCGGGGCGACGGTCGTGATGTCGCGCTCACCGCAGGGGAGTGTGGTGTCGCTGAAATCAAACGTCGTCATGAGCGGCGGAAGCAGGCTCCGCTTGGTGAAGATGTAAATACTGCGCCGCCGCTGTTCGGCAGCCGGAGAAGCTTGCCACGCGGCGTCTTTGCGCGAGAGCCCTTCGAGTGCTTCGGGATGGATCGTCGGCGAAAAGCTCGGTCCGCCCAATCGCAAATCAATCTGTCCGCTGACGGAGAGCATCGCATCCCGCATCGCTTCGGCATCCAGCCGTCGGCGTTCGGCTTTCCAGCAGAAATGATTCTCGAAATCGAGTTCGGCATATTCCGCATCACGGGGATGATTCGACGATTGCCGGTACGTCATCGACATCAGCATCAGTTTGTGCATTCGCTTGATCGACCAGGGGAGAGAATTCGGCTGCCAGTTGAGCGAGACTTCCACCGTGGGCTGCATGAACTCGGCGGCGAGCCAGTCGAGCAGCAGCGGGTTCGTCGGCGGAGTCCCCGTGAATCCGAAATTATTCGGCGAGCGCACGAGCCCTTTGCCGAAGTGATGCTGCCAGATCCGATTGACCATCACTCTCGATGTGAGAGTGTTCTGCGGGTCGACGATCCACTTCGCCAACTGCGTGCGCCGCTGCGTGGTCTTCGCCTCGTCGGGAGGGGGAGACACCGAAGTTTGCAGCGTCGGTATCAGCGTCAGATGTGCGAACTCGACGACCGGCCCCGGATGTTTAGGGTCTCCCTTCTTCAGCAGATTGAGCGGCGACGCATCGCGCGATTTGTCGGTCCAGCCGAAGACATCGTAGCCGAGTTGATCTTTGTCGGGGCCGCCGAGCAGTTTCCCCGAACCGGGTTCGATGAACCCGGCCCAGAACGCGCTCGCCATGCGGTAATAATCCTGCTGCGGAATCGGGTCGAATTTGTGATCGTGGCAGCGGGCACATTTCACGGTGATCCCCAGAAACGCCGTGCTCGTGGCATGCACCATGTCTTCCAGCCGTTCGTATTTGTATTCCTGCGGATCGTTCGGCTCGTCGCTCCACGTCCCCAGGCACAAGAACCCCGTCGCGATTACCGTCTGCTCATCGCGATCGGCAAGCTCATCGCCGGCGAGTTGTTCGAGGACGAAACGATCATAAGGCTTGTCGTCGTTGAGCGACTGGACCACCCAGTCGCGGTACTTCCAGACGTTCGGTTTGACTTGATCGCGCTCGTAGCCGCAGGTCTCGGCGAAGCGGACGAGATCGAGCAAGTAGCGACCCCAGCGTTCGCCGTAATGCGGCGAGGCGAGAAGCTCATCGACGCGCCGTTCGTAGGCATCGGGCGCGACGTCGTTCGCGAACGCTTCGATCTGCTCGAACGAGGGGGGCAATCCGACCACATCGAAATACAATCGGCGGATCAATTGCCGACGTTCGGCGGGGGGAGCCGGTTCCCAGTTTTGCGATTCAAGTTTCGCGAGAATGAACGCATCGATCGGGTTGGCGATCTTCGCGGCGAAGCGTTCCACCTTGGGAACGTCGGGACGAACGACCGGTTGCAGCGACCACAAATCGCGCCCGCCGCGCTCTGCCGTGCTGAATTCATAGAGATCGAGCATGCGGTTTTCGGGCCAGTTTGCACCGGCGGCGATCCAACGTGTGAGGACTTCAATTTCGTCATCGGCCAGTTTCTGCGATTTTCCTTTTTTCTCCGGAGGCATTTCGCCGTCGACGATGCGCGAGAGCAGCCGGCTTTTTTCGGGAGCACCCGGTTCGATCACCGCACCGTTCTCGCCCCCTTTGTGAAGCGATTCGTGCGACGTCAACACGAACTGTCCGGCGGCTTGCGTCTCGTTATGACATTCAACGCAGCGGCGGATGAGAATCTTCGCGACCGGTTCGAAATCGGCCTCGGCAGGCTTTGACTCGTCGGCTTGCATAAATGCCGGGTACAGCAATAGCACCAGTGTCAGCGTCAAACCATATCGATGAAAGGAGATGAATTGACCGCGTGATGACATGACCAATCCCTATCTGTTGCGGCGAAATGTTGTGACGAAACGAATGACATGTCGCGTTTGACGTACAATCGATCGATCATACAATCATTTGCTCTCCGCCGGAAGAACCGTAACGAGCAGCGGCTCGCAAAATGTCAATTTCAAGGTGAAATTGACAGTCACGTGGGCCATGATCGGCACGAGTTGCTTTTCGACGGGGGGCGCATCGGCGGAGGCGATCAGCGTGAGATGACCGGCCGAATCGTCCCCGGTCAGTATGGTCTTGCTGTTCGCGAGATCGACGGTCACTCCCTTAGGAAGCGAATCGCCGAAGATCCCCAAGTGCTGGAACAGAGCGTCGAAAGAGATATTCCCCTTGTATCCCGGCGTGCGTTCAACGGCGATCTCGATCTTGTGCGATGTTCCCGGTTTGATGCTGATTTCGCCCGTCGTCAATCGGACCGCGCGAACTTCCATCGGATTCGAAATCGATACCGTATGCGCCGTCACCGGGACGAGTCCGCGACCTCCGCCATCCTGCATGATTTCGGATAACGGACGAGCCGTCGCGGTCAACGGCAACATCGAACCGTCGGCGAACACGTGCGTCGCCAAGCCGGTGATGCGGATGTTCTCGGCACCAACCGAAGCATCGCTCGCCGCTTTCAGAATGATGCAACCGTCGGTCCCGGTCGAGAGGATTCGTCCGCATTCCGCCGTCACACCGGGCGGCAGACCTTCGACGGCAAGCTCTACGTCGCCGGTAAATCCATTGCGGCGATCGATGCGCACGTAAATCGGCGAATTGATCCCCGGTGCAAGAATCGTCTTATCGGAGTTGGCTTCCAGCAAAAATCGAGGTTCGCTTTTCCTGACGTTCAGCACGTATGCGTAACTCGGTCCGCCACCTCCAACCATATCGCGGATTTCGACGACGTAATTTCCGTCCTGGGGCGCGGTCCAGCCTTCGAGTTCCGAATCGGCGAGTGTGAACAAGCTATATTTGTGGTCGTCGTTCTCAGCCAGTTGCTGCCCTTGTTCATCGAGAACTCGCAAATACGAATCGAGGGGAGTCCCCGCGCGTCGCGAAATGCATTCGAACGAAAACTTCTCATCCTTTTTCGCCGCGAACTTGTAGCAGTCGACGTCCCCCGGCGATTCGATCCGTCCGTTGATCGCAGCGGGATACGCCACAACCTGGCCGACGGCGGCGGCGTTGTTATCGGCTTCGATTTCGTTCACGATCGGCAACCGCGTGACGATCGCCGCGAATGCATTCGAGAGTTGATCGCCGACGAGCGGAGCGATCAACTGCTTGCCTTCGGGGACATCTTCGGGAAACGTGAACGCCGCGGTCGCATCAGCGGGGAGATTGTAACCGACCAGAGAAAACGTCGTCCCCTGTCCCGGCGTCACGGCGAGAGGAAAGACCTGCGTCACGAACGGGCGGGAATGAATCTCGATCGCATATCCCCAGTACTCGCCCCAACCGTGAAACCGGACATCGCGGATTTCAAGCACGTAATCGCCCGCTTCACGGAATTCGTAGTGCAGCAGAGGATCGTTGCCGAACGTGTTGTCCGACGCGGCGAGCGTGGCTCCCGTGGACGATTTCAACGTGAGCATCGCATCGATGCAGCCGCGACCGCGAATGTCGTTGAGCGTATGCTGCAAACGCTCTCCCCAGACATGAAACACCAGCGACTGCGGTCGATCGATGTGAAATTTATAGACATCGACGTCGACCTTGCCCTCGATTTCACCGTAGATAGTCGCGGGTAGCGAGGCGATGGCCTGCGCCTTGTCGAGAGTGTTATTATCGGCGGCTTCCATCACGACCGGATCACGCACGACGACGATTTCGGCCAAGGTGCTGACGCCTCGCGGCGATAACAATCGGACATGCCGCGGCCCCGGTAGCGCATCCACCGCCGCGGTCATGCGGAGCTTCATCGACAACACCGGTTTGAGTGCTTCCCCGGCCTTGATTTCTTCGGGCGGATTCGGGATCACTTCTCCCTCGACACCGGTCCCGATCACGATCACCCGACTGATATCGCGCAAGTCGTTCGACGACATCACGGTGATCTCGGCGGTCGTGCCGGTCTGCAAGGCGAGCGGTTTGAAGCCCCGAAGCTGGGGATAAAAAATATCGGTCTGCGAAAGTGCCGGTTGTCCGTCACACGTCACAACCAGCAACCCGATCGCAACGATGAAGAGCAGTTGACGATTGAATCGAATACAGTTCATGTCGATCATCCATCAATGATTGAATAAGAACGACTTGGAATTGATGAGTGCCCAGAGCAAGTCCTGATAACACTCCGTCGGGTCGCCGATTTCGGATAAGAATTCCCGGCTGGCATCCATCTCGAGCGAACTCGGCCGGCGCGACAATGTCGCCAGATACAATTCGGCCACGATCTCTTCGTGCGTTTTTTTCGCTTCGATTATTTTGGCGATGCGACCGGCAGGTTCCGCGATTTTCCCGGCGAGCAATTCGCCGTTGAGCGTATGCAGCGCCTGGGCGAGATTTTCGTCGGGCGTTCGTTCGCACTCGCAAACGGTCGCGCGCATCGGCTTGCCGAACGTGACGAGAAACTCATCCGAATACTGGGCGTCGGGCAATTCGATCGCCCGCGTTCCTGCCGGCACCAGCGAACCGATCTGCGGGTTCACAAACTTCGATTGCGATCCCGTGACGTCATTGACGGCATCGAGCAGCGGCTCGGCGGTCAAACGCTTCACGAGGTAATGACTGTAGAATCGCTCGTCGGTGACGTTGGACGGGTTGGGCTGCGAGCTGAGTTGATACAAACGCGAGATCATGATCGTCCGCAGCAGTTGCTTGAGATCGAATTTCTTTTCGCGAAAATCGAGAGCCAGTGCATCAAGCAGCGCGGGATTGCTGGGCGGGTTAGTCGCCCGCATGTCATCGATGGGATGCACAAGCCCGCGCCCCATCAGGTAGCCCATGTAACGGTTCACCACGCATTTGGTGAACATCTCATTGCCGGGTTCCACGAGCCAGTCGGCAAGGGCAATGCGACGGTCAAACGGATGATCGACCGGCTTCCCGTCGATGGGAGTCGGCGGGACGATGCCGATCCGCGGTGCGTCCATCTCTCCGCTCATCTTGACGATGACGATCGATTCGCCGCTCAAGACTCCTTTTTCCTGAATGTATTTGTTCCCCACCCGTTGAAAGAATGCCGCGAAGCCGTAGTAGTCTGACTGGCCGTATTTTTCGAACGGATGATGATGGCAACGGGCGCAACTGATGCGCACTCCCAGCAGCAACTGTGCCGCCGACTCACCCAGTTCCAGCGGACCTCTCGCCGTCAAAAAGAAATTCGCCGGGCCAACGGTCAGCGGGTTTCCCTTGGCCTCCATCAGTTCGCGAACGAAGCGATCCATCGGCTTGTTGGTGCGAAACGATTCGCTGAGCCAGTTATGAAAGGCCCACATGTTTCGCTCGCCGATTCCCATGCTGGAATTTTTGAGGAGGTCGGCCCACTTCAGCGTCCAATACGCCGTGTAGCGGTCGTTGTAGATATCGAGTTGCGGATCGCCGGTCAAACCGAGCAGGCGATCGATGAGCTTGCTCCGTTTATCGGGATCGGTCGAATCGATAAAACTCGCTGCCTCTTCGACGGAGGGGAGCGAACCGATGGCATCCATGAACGCCCGGCGCAGGAACGTCGCATCATCGCAGAGCGGACTGGGGGGAAGCCCCAGTTCGCGGAATTTTTCGGAGGCGTGCTGATCGATGAAATTGTTGTTCTGCCAGCCCGCAAGATCCACGGTCGCCGCATAGGGGATGACGAATTGAGCGACCGTCGCCTGCCCTTCAAACCGGGCCATGACGAAGGCCTGCCCGCGATTCACCGTCTGCGTAAGCCCGCTCGTCGTGACCGTGACCAGCGACGCATCGAGACTGTCGTATCGCGCCCATTGCGTGACGTCTTTTGTCCGTCCGTCGCTGTAGGTCGCCAGAACTTGAAGTTGCTGCATTCGCTGCGGCTCTCCCACGGTTCGCGGGGGATTGATCGTTAACCCCGTGACTTTCGGCGCACCGGTTCGCGGTCCAGGCGCTCCCGAAGCAATCCAGGCGGCGAGAACGTGATGACCGATCGATCCCGGCTCGAGGCGTTTGCCCCCTTCATGCGGCACGGCGAACGTCGGCTTCTTCACCAGCAGACTTTCATACGGTTCGAGGACGTTGATCCGCCGTTGCATACGGTCGCGAATCATCGATTCATAATCGCCCGCGGGGTCAAAACTGAAGACCGAGAATTTCAGTCCCCCCTTGCCGTACTGACTGGCGTGGCACGCTCCCGAATTGCAGCCCAGCTTGCTGATAATCGGCTCGATGTGCTCCATGAAGTCGATCGACGGCTTTTCGACGACTCCGGAAACCGTGACGTTCACTGCGTGAGAAACTGTGTCGAACGTGACGGTAATGCTCGCCGAGCCATTGTTGACAGCCGTGATTCGCCCATCGGGTTGGACGACGGCGATCGACGGATCCGATGAGACATACGTGGCGAGCGTCGTCAGATCGTCGCTGTGTTCCGAAGTCTGTCCGTCAGCCCCGGCTTGTGTCACCAGCAACTGAGACTGAGAAAAGTTCCCCTCGAGTTTGACCTCCGCCGGAGCGATGCGGAAATCTCCGGCCATCACCTCCACAGGAAGGACAATCACCGTGAAAACCCACAATCCGAAGATCGCAGCCAGGTTCGTTCGGCCTCGATCGCGGGGTTGGCATCGTCGCCGATCCACGGAAATACGCTCCGGAAGTAGCAAGTCCACGATCATTTATCGTCACTCCGTGATTGACTTGAATAAAAACGACCTGATATAGTATAAATGGCAGTTGATGCGACTGGAAGTGGCGAAACGGTATTTTCCACCACCGGTCTCTACATTATCGAATGATGGGTGCGCGCGAAGGGATCAACAATGTTGGATTTGTGGACCGGCCAAGACCAGAACTGCACCGCAGCGTCGCGTCGCTCATTCCTCAAGATCGGATCGCTAGCCGGGTTAGGGCTTTCCCTCCCGACGGCTTTATCTCTCCAACACGCCCAGGCCAAGCTTCCGGCGACGGATGCCGCACCGAAAAAACCCGCTCGCGACGTGAGTTGCATCTTCATCTGGACGTTGGGCGGAACCAGCCACCACGATACGCTCGATCCCAAAGTCAAAGCCTCGGCCAGCGTGCGCGGCGAATTCGGAGTGATCGACACCGCGGTCCCCGGCGTGCAATTCACCGACATCTGCCCCCGGCTCGCGAAAGAACTCGGGCGCTACGCCCTGCTTCGAAGCTGGAATCCCCGCAACGGTGCGCACGGTTCCGCCGATGCCTACAATATGTCGGGACGCCAATGGTCCCCGACGTTCGTGTATCCCTGTTACGGCTCCGTCGTCAGCCATCAGTTGGGATTCAAATCAGTCCTCCCGCCGTTTGTGCAACTGGGGAACGCCATTACCAAAGTCTTCGGTGGAGGGACTTCCGGTTTTCTGGGGCTCGAACACAACGCATTCGAAATTCTCTCGGACCCCAACGATCCGAAGTTCAGCGTCCGCGACATCACACCTCCGAAGATGGTGAAGATGAACCGCGTCGAACGCCGCCGCGCCATGTTGAATCGCGTCGATCGCCTGCAAAGGGAAATCGAACTTCAGCAGCCGGCTTACGATGCGCTCGACGAGCACTACAAAGCCGCACTCAACATGATCACATCGCCGACGACGAAAAAGGCGTTCGATCTCGATTCGGAAGACCCGCGCTTGCGCGACCGCTACGGACGCGGCCGATTCGGGCAGAGTTTGCTCCTCTCGCGGCGGCTGGTGCAGTCGGGCGTGCGGTTCGTCACCGTCACCGATCCCGGCTGGGATACGCACGCCGACAACTTCAAAGGACTCAAGGACCGGTTGATGCCCCCCGTCGATCA
>JBJXGP010000305.1:0-4802 GCA_046160425.1 Planctomycetaceae bacterium | reverse complement strand
ATCACGCCGCCATCCACGATCGGAGAGAATTCGCCGGTGTCCTCGTTCGTGAACCCAAACTGGACTTCCGCCTCATCCACCGGCGTGCAGAAACCTTCGACGCACGTTTCCCCATCTTCACACGCGGGATCGCAAACCACCGGATTTCCGCCGGTCTCGTTGTTATTGACGTTAGATTCATTCTCGTTCGATTCGGAAACGTTCTCGTTCACGTTTTCGTTGTCCGAGCTCTCATTTTCATTCGACACGTTATCGGGAGTCGTGTTGTCGGATGTGTTGTCATTCGCCGCCGGCTGGCCCGGCGAGCAGCCACCGGTCTGCAGGAAAGCACACGCCAACATCGAAAGACAAATCACTGATCGAAGCAATTGCATGATGATGACTCCAGATTCGCCGTCGTATGCAGCGAGTTTTTTCCGACTCTATTTGAAGAATCCATTAACGGATTCTAGGACCCTACCGTCGAACCGGGCAACCAGAAGTTGCTTCGGCCTGATCACGTCTAAACTATAGAATATCAATCCCACGTTATGGGAAGAGTGTTACGTCAGCCGCATCGACGGTCCCATTACCGTCAAAGTCCAGCGCTTCGCAACCTACCCTAATTGCACCCATACAGCCAGCGAAGGATGCGCTATCGGCGTCGTTCACCGATCCGTCGCGATTCACGTCGCCCAGCTTGTCCGGCGGATAGAGCGTCCATGTCTGATCCGCTGGATAGTTTTGCAGCGTTCGTGTCATCCCACCCATCCAGGTCACGGTTATCTCATCCAGCACAGTGGCTGACTTCAACCCAAAGTGCAGGAGCGATTCGTTTTGCGACTTGTAATTGTTGCCGTACATCAGTTGTCGGAACTGCTCCACGTCGCCTGTCCGAATAGTGACCATCGTGCCGATGCCGTCGCGATCACGCCCCGTCGTACCGATGACGCGAAACTTCACCCAGTGTCGCTTGTGCCCCTCGTGATTGATAAAGAGCTTCAACTTCTCCTGGCGGATCGATTCCACAATATCAAGATCGCCGTCGTTATCGATATACGCGACCGCCGTGCAGTACGATTCGCCATCATCATCAAGCCCCAAATCGAGCGCGATGTCAATCAGCGGAAACGTACCGTTGTTCTTGTAGAAACGATCGGCTGTGTTCGCGTCGACAACGAAAAGGTCCTCATAACTATCATTGTCGTAGTCGAACCCGATCGTTCCCCAGCCAGTGTGGCCCAGCGTGTTGATTCCCACTCTCTCGCCGTCCTCGACGAACGAACCATCGCCCTGATTCAACAGGATCATGTTGCCCCACGGCAGATTCGTGAAGTGCAAATCGAGGTACAGATTGCGATCATAATCCCCCACCGCAATGCCCATCGAATTCAGGCAGATGTCCGCCCCGCGAGCAGCGGATTCGTCAGTGAATACACCTCCGTCGTTGACGTACAAACGGTTGTAATGTCCTTCCAGGCCGCAATTGCTGCGACGATTGTCATTCGACACGTAGAGGTCGAGATCATTGTCCTTGTCGAAATCGATGAACACGGGCTGATACGATCGCTCGATACAATCGACTTCCTGCTCTGCCCCGACTTCCTCAAACGTGCCGTCACCCAGATTGTGATAAAGGAAGTTGACATCCGTGTATTCCCAGTTGGCCACATACAGATCGACCCAGCCGTCGGCATCGTAATCTCCCCATGCACTTCCGGCACCGTGTCCATAACCACCAACGCCGGCGATCGAAGTCACGTCAGTGAATTGGAAATTGCCGTCATTGCGCACGAGCATGTTATTGTCGAGCCACTTGGTGATGTACAAATCTAGGTCGCCGTCTTCATCGTAGTCAGCCGCGCTGACGCCCCTCGCAGTCGTCGACGATGGAATCCCGCTGCCTTCTGATCGATCGGTGAAATAGCCCCGCCCGTCGTTTTCAAACAAGCGGACAACGCCCTCGCCGGCCTCGCCGAGCGCTATCAGGTCTGAGTCGCCATCGTTGTCGAGATCAATGAATCCAACTCCCGCGCCCGCCTCCGGACAACGGCCCCAGATCACTTGCAGATCAATTCCGCGTGCCTCGGCCTCTTCGGTAAACGGAGAGACGGCGCAGGCATTGGCCCCACACGCCGAGTCATCACCCAGATACGCACCTAAGCATTCGTCTCGCGTTGTTACAGCGCAGCCGCCGTTGTCGTCGCAACACGCGCCTGTCGGAAGCGGACATGGGTTTCCATCACAGTTCGTGGCATCTCCCTGATACGTTCCCGTACATTCAGCTTGCTCGGCTACGGTGCATGAACCGTCTGCGCTGCAGCACGCGCCGGTCACCGGTGGAGGCTGCGCGTTTTCGTTGACGTTCGCTCCGCTGTTCTCGTTTTGATTCGTGTTTGAGCCGCCACCGTCAGAGTTGTCATTCGGTGCGGGCGCCGGGCTGCACGAAAGCAAACCCGTCAACAAAAACAACGACAGAAACCCGACTCGCCTGTGAACCCCTAGCATCGCTGTCACGCTCCTTCATATCCCTCAGTCACGAGGTGGCCTGAATCACGGCACAAAATCGAGAATCTGATTCTGATCAATCGATATGGTCTGTTCTGCATTCACGGGTGAAGTCACGGTAATCATGAAGTCAACTTCGACGCCCTCGAGCACTTCGGGAAAATCAAGAACCGACAACAATCGTCGCCTGGCCTCTAACTGTCCCGTCCCGATTTCGTTGAAAGCCGTTCTCTGCTGGAAATCACTCAATGCAAACCCATCGGCCTTTCGAATCATCAGATAGTTGATGTCCAATCGACCGTCCGCCGACCTTTCGAACCCTGTCACGCGGGTCGTGACAAAAGTGTGTGATCCGCCCTGACCAAGCGTGAAATAAGGCATCTGCTGGCCGGCGCCGATCGGCATATATGCTTCACCGTCCTCGTCTGTATAGCCAAATTCAATACTCGGCTGTGCGGCCTGAACGCACCCGCCGTCCTGACAAATCTGGTTCTCACTGCAGGCCGGCTCGCAAACCGCGTCCGCGTTGTCATTGGTCGAGACGTTTTCATTGACCTGCTCATTGTCATTGGCGAGCTGATTATCATTGGGACCATTTGCAACAGGTGTGCAAGCCCCAACTAGCACCGCGAGCATGGCCCACAATACACTTGTTCGTATGAAGGTTTGCATTCCAAATCTCACTTGCAAGTTATTCTTCTAGGTAGACGCGGTTCAAACGTCACTTGCGCAACCGATTACTCAGCTAGCTCCGTTGAAATAGTCTCCGGTCCGTAATAGGCGATCACGCCTCGATTGATCGGATCGGCGATCAACACGCCGCCGACGGCCCATACACCGCCATCCGGATCAATCCACGCAGCGTGAAAATCAAAATCCACCGAGAACCCCGTATCCTGAACTTCCCATCCGTTTTCGGTTCGGAACGCTGCATTCAACTCGCGACCAACCGCTACCGCACGGCCTTCGGCTGTAACAGAAATCCCGTTCATCTGAATAATGTCCGGTGTGGCCACGTCGGCAAATGCACCGCTTGCCTGTTGTTCGATGATCACGGCTGAGTTGAACCCGCCGACCGCCACGACCGAGTCGGCATTTCCGTAAACCGAGAAAAGCGTCGCGTTACGTTCCGTGCCGTCGTCGACGAGAGTCCATGTCGTACCGTCATATTGCAGGACAAGTCCTGCAGCCCCAACTGCATACAATTCATTGGGACTTCGGCCCCAAATCTTGAAGACAGTGGCGTAACCTTCCGGGAACTGCTCGCTCAAATCAACAACGCTCCACGCGTTGCCGTCATAGTGCCAGATCGTGCCGCCGAATTGCTGATCACTCAGCAACCCGCCGACCGCCCAAATGTCGTTTTGCGAAAAGCCCCAGATGCCGAAAATCGTCTGGTCGCCCGGCGTCTCGAATTGTTCGAACGTTTGCGCTTCTGGATCAAAACGGAGAATCAAACCATTTTCGCCGGTCAGGTAGAAATCTCCATCAATCGGTACAGCCGAGATCCACCACAGGTTTCCCGTTGTACCGGTATTGATGCGTCGCCATGCCGATCCGTCGTAATTCAGCAACAACGAGCCGCTCCCGTCTTCCGCATCCGTCCCGACGACATACACATCGTCTGCACTGGTGCCGGAAACCGACAAGACGCCCGACGGCAACTCACTCATTACCAGTTGCCACGTGCTCTCCTGCGGCCCGCCGGTACCGGGAGAACATCCCACGACCGCGGCTAAAACCCCGACAACACACGACGCAATGATGCTGTTACCGAAACGCATTCCATGAGCCATTTTGTATAACTCCCTGCCGGCGACTCGATGTTTGAGCCGCGCGAAATCCTCCCTGACCACTCTTTACGAACGAGATCGGGCCGGGATGCCTCATCCCGGCCCGATGAAATGTATCGACTATTAACGAAGTTTCAATGCGGCGCTATTCGCCGGTCAGCCTTCGTTAGTTCATTTTGACCTTACGGATACGACCATTGAACGTATCCGAAATATACATGTTACCTTCCAGGTCGAACCCAAGTCCGAACGGACGATTCAGGTCGGCTTCGAGCGCCGAACCACCGTCTCCTGAGTATTCCTTGTTGCCCGTACCTGCAACCGTTTCGATGATGGAGGCACCGGCGAAGCTGGGATCGTTCAGGTTGTGGTCCGTCTTTTTGCCCGTGGTGGGGTCGTTGCGGACATCATAGAACATGAACTCGCCGAGACAGTCGAAGGTGACGCATTTCATGAAACGCGCGGGGATGATGCGGTCGGTGTCGAGGTCGTCGCCGGGGATGTGGACGGCGGTGCCGGTGA
>JBJXGP010000304.1:0-8973 GCA_046160425.1 Planctomycetaceae bacterium | reverse complement strand
GTGCTACCCGCCATCCATTCACGGCGTTCGATCGAGCTTGTACGTCGTGTATCCATGCTCACACGGGTTGCCGTCGCTGACGTGCAGCAGACCCTGAATCGGTTCGGCGATCAGCGAGGCGACGGTGTATCCGGTCGAGCCGAGCATCGGGTGATTTCCTTCCGCATGGGGATGCCGGCAGATGCCAATCGGATGATTATCGTGATCGCTCAGAAACGATTGCACGTCGGCGACGGTGATGTCTCCCCATTTTTCGCGGATGCGTTGTTCCATGCGCGATTGCCGTGGAAATGAATCGGGGAGCGACTGCGCGAAATTCTCGTCGCACGCGAATTCGGTGCAGAGATAATGATTCGAATGGACGAGATACCCGGCGGACGTATTCGGCAATCGCCTCGGGCCGTCGCTGGTCAGTTCGACGTCGGCGTAATGTCCCGTGCCGTCGCCGAGCATGTAATTCCCGTTTGAGCAGACCGGCACAGTCTTCATGACATTGACGACGCCGTCGATGTTTTTCTGTTCGAGGAACAGGCGTTTGAGCGGGTAATGGGCGAGGGCGAATTTCCATTTCGGTCCGCCGCCGAGCGAATTCGCAAAATGAGCGACGCCGTGCGCGTTCAAGCCGTGATAGCCGATCATTCCACCGAACGTCCAGATCAAGAGGGGAGGGCGGTCCGTCGGTTCGAGATGCAACATGTAGCCGGTTGCCTGCATTTCGGGGGGATTGTCGCTGTTCTGCCCGACGATCGGTTCGCCGCTCGCGGTTCCTTCCGGTCCGATGGCAAACGACGTGCAGGCCGATTCGGGGAGTTGACCGAGTTCCCCGCGCAACTGGCACGCCAGCGCCTCGCCGTATGTGATCCCGGCACCGTCGGCGAGTCCGCGAAGTTCATCGACGAGCTGCGGACAATATTTCTGAAAGAGCAGCTCGAATCGCAGCGCGGTTTCGGCGAGACGAGGCCGCGAGCGTTTCAGCGTCTCGGCGAGGAAATCGAGATATCGATGAATGCGAGGTTTCGCCTGTTCGCCATGCTGAAGCCCCAGTTCGCGAGGAGTCCCCGTCGCCTTGAAAAGTGGATACATGGGAAATCACCCGTCCTGTCTTGACCGTTCACGATCGCGAATGATGTGGAATAATCTCTCACAAAGACACAAAGAATACCTGAGGAAAGGATTCATGGCATCAGCCGAAAAACCTAGTTGAAAACCGTCTTATCGTAACCCGAAACGTCAGTGAGGGGGCTATCAGACCTGTATTTTTCTCTTGTACAACGTCTTCGCTCACGCTTCGGGTTATGATGATACAATAATACCCGCCTCGTTTGCATTGCGAAAGTTCTTCGACATATAAAGGATTTTCAGCCGTTCGAGATAGCCTGAAGGCTGGACTCCAACAAGGACGGACATTTTTATTGAATCACTCTAACACAACCTCTGTACCGTGTGATTTTTTTGAAAACGTTGAGGCATTTTCGACAGGCACAACCGGTTGTGTTAAGATCCCTTAATCCGTCAACTCGTATTTGATGAAACGT
Organism: Planctomycetaceae bacterium; assembly: GCA_046160425.1. Lineage (GTDB taxonomy): Bacteria > Planctomycetota > Planctomycetia > Planctomycetales > Planctomycetaceae > JAQCEJ01. The sequence goes on along the minus strand of JBJXGP010000304.1, from coordinate 7,438 downwards.
CACATCATGACGGACGCCAATGTCCCCTCGCAATTGATTCGCCTGCAAAATGCCCTGTTGGAAGGGAAGATCGATCGCGCCACCTACGAACAACTGAAAACCGATCTGCTGAAATCGATTGGGACCGAAATACCTGACGATCAGCCGACCGTGTCAGAGATTGAGCCTCCGCCCGAAAATCCGTTCCGGAAAAAATCGGGCGTTCAACCCACGATCAAAACCATCAAGTTTCGCGACCTGTCGCAACCCCCTCCACCGGCGGCCACCGGCGAGACGAGCAAGCAGACCGGCAGCCGTGTCGATCCGTCGAAGCCGATTATCACTCCGCTGCCGCCGAAAGAGTCACGCGGGTTATCGTCTCCCGATCCCCTTCCACACAACAAACCCGCGATGAGTACTGCGGCGAGTCATCCACCCGACAAAGGGACTCGCACGGAGTCCACTCCGCCGGTCTCCGCGACGCTCCGTCTGAACATCGACGGCGAAGAGATCACCGATCAGGAGTTCGATCATCAGGAATCGACGTTGGAAACCTTGCGCCACACGCTGCGCGATCCCGAAACATGGACGGCGGTCGGAGAAATCGCCGCACATTGTGCGATCGTCATGGGGCTGCGTTCGTGGTCCATCGAACAATCCTCAATCCTGCAAGCCTTGTTCTGGGGAGTCGTATCGGCATTTCTCGGCGGACTCGGCGCGCTCATCTGGTTGCTGGTGAACACGGTCTGTCGGAAGGTCCGCGATGGCGAACACGATGTCCTCAAACTGGGGTTCGCTCAATTCAGTTGGACCGTGCTGTTGCTCGTCGCCGCCTGTTTTTGGGTCTACATCGGTACGCTTTACGGAGGACTTGTCGGAACGATCGTGGGGGGACGATATGGCTTCTTTTCTCAAGCGGGAGGAGAACTCGTCGGCGGCATGATCGGTCTGGTGAAGGCCCTGCAGAATTACCGCAACTCTCGCACGCAGGCCCTCGAACGCGCCGGGCGGTCGACGGTAGCTGACGACGACTAACTCGCTCGATGTCTCGTTCCTATGAGCCGGGTGGTTTATCCACCCGGTCTTTTTCCATCGATTATTATCTTCACTGCTGGGCAAGCCAGCAGTGGCACACGTTTTCAACGGGCTGTTAAGCCTTCTCCCACCGGGAGAAGATGGCCGTCAGGCCGGATGAGGGTGCCTTTCATGAGACGGCGAATATTGGTAGTCTTGTGTCTCGCTGGAGCAGAAGAAAATCTCTCTCACCTCCGAACGAAACAGCTTTGAGACCCCATCATGCGAGTCGGTTTGTTTGTCCCCTGTTATGTCGATCAGATGTATCCCGAAGTCGGCTGGGCGACGCTCAAGGTACTCGAGCGTTGCGGCGTCGATGTCGAATATCCGCTCGAACAAACCTGCTGTGGACAACCGATGGCGAACACCGGATGCACCGACTTGGCGCGACCGATTGCTCAGAGATTTGTCGAGATCTTTCGCGGGTTCGATTACGTCGTCTCGCCGTCGGGGAGTTGCATCTCAATGGTCCGCAATCACTATGGCGAGCATTTCGCGGACTCCGCCGATTATCGGCATGTCAGCGCGCGATCGTTCGAACTATGCGAGTTTCTGCACGATGTGCTCAACATCGAAAGTTGGGAGGGGACATTCCCGCATCGCGTCGGCATCCATCAGAGTTGTCACGGACTCCGCGAACTCCGACTGGGGAGTTCGAGCGAACTCGTTCAGCCGGCGTTCAGCAAAGTGCAGAAGTTGCTAACCCTGCTCGACGGAATTCAATTCACGACGCTCAAGCGATCGGATGAATGCTGCGGCTTCGGCGGGACGTTTGCCGTCGCCGAGGAAGCGGTTTCGGTCATGATGGGTGAAGACCGCCTCGCCGATCACGAGCAGGCGGGGACCGAAGTTTTGACCGGGGCCGACATGTCATGCCTGATGCATCTCGAGGGTTTGCTCCGCCGCAAGAAGAGTTCAATGCGCGTGCTGCACGTGGCACAAATTCTCGCGGGTGACGATGGCAAGGCGATGTTCCATGCGAAATGACAACGACGTAACATATTGTATATATTTCGGTTACGAACGATCGTCTCACCCACGCTTCGACTTTGCGCAACCAGGTCACTGAATATTAGAGGGACGAGTTATTCAAAAATGATGCAACTGAATTCGAGCACATGACATGACGAACCACGCCGTTTTGGCTGAAGAATTTATCGCCGACAAGCCGCGTGCGCATTGGCACGACCAGGCGTTGTGGTTTGTGCGTGCTAAACGCGATCTGGCGGCGCGATCGCTCCCGGAATGGGAAGAGCTGCGCGAACTCGCCTCGCAAATCAAAGCGCACTGCATCTCGCGACTGGCCGATTACCTCGAACAGTTTTCGGCGAATGCGCAGCGACTGGGGGTCCACGTGCATTGGGCCGTCGACGCCGCCGAACACAACCAGATCGTTCTCGAAATCCTGCAACAGCATCGCGTCGTGAAGGTCGTCAAAAGCAAGTCGATGCTGACGGAGGAATGTCACCTCAATCCGTTTCTCGAACGGCATGGGATCGAAGTTGTTGATACCGATCTGGGAGAGCGCATCGTTCAGATGCGGCGCGAGCATCCCAGTCACATCGTTCTCCCGGCGATTCACATCAAAAAAGAAGAAGTCGGCGAATTGTTTCACGAGCAACTCGGTACGGATGCGGGGGCGACCGATCCGCAATATCTCGTGGAAGCGGCAAGGAAGCATCTCCGCGAAAAATTCATGCAGGCCGATGCGGGCATCACGGGGGTCAATTTCGCCGTAGCCGAGACCGGAGGTATCGTCGTCTGCACGAATGAAGGGAACTGCGACCTGGGAGTTTCTCTTCCTCCGCTGCACATTGCCTGCATGGGGATCGAGAAACTCGTCCCGCGAGCGGCCGATCTGGGCGTGTTTCTCCGCCTGCTCGCGCGGTCGGCGACCGGCCAGCCGATCACCACGTACACGTCGCACTTTCACGGACCGAACCCCGGATGTGAAATGCACGTCGTGCTAGTCGACAACGGGCGCAGCAAGATTCTCGAAAGCGACGAGTATCGCCGTTCTCTCAATTGCATTCGCTGCGGAGCCTGCATGAACACTTGCCCGGTCTATCGGCGCAGCGGCGGGCACAGCTATCAATCGACGATCCCCGGTCCGATCGGCTCGATCCTGTCGCCGGCCCGCGATCCGCATAAGCACGAGAGCTTGCCGTTTGCGTGCAGTTTGTGCGGGTCGTGTACCGACGTTTGTCCCGTCAAAATCGACCTGCATCATCAGCTTCTCACCTGGCGTTCGGAGATCGCCCGGCTCGGTTTGCTCCCCAAGAGTAAACGCTGGGGGATGTCGCTGGCGGCGTTCGTTCTCAAGCGACGCAGGTTGTACGAATGGGCCGGGACATTCGCCAGGTTATCGCTGCGCATATTGCCTCGCTGGATGATCTACCATCGATTCAATGCGTGGGGGAAGCAGCGCGAATTACCGGCGGCTCCGCATCAGAGTTTTCGAGATTGGTACAATCGCCGATCTCCCGCCGCGACCGATCAGGAAAGGAAGCCGCGATGACGAGCCAGTCGGAATTCCTCAAGACGATCCGCCGGCATATATTGCCCGAGCAGTCGCTCCCCGCGCTCGACGGCTTCGGCATCGTGTACGACGACCGCGCCGAGCAATTTACCAAAGTGCTGCATGGCGTGGGGGGACAAAGCCTGCAAGTCGCCGACGTGGAAGAGGCTCATCGCGAGATTTGTGAACTCCCCGCCTATCGCTCGGCGAAAAAAATCTGTTCGTTGTTGCCGAGCGTGGGCGTATCGAACGTCGATATGAGTTCGATCGTCGATCCGCATGAACTCGAAGATGTCGACCTGGCCATCGTGCGCGGCGAGTTCGGCGTCGCCGAGAATGGGGCGATCTGGATCGATACGCGATCCATCAAGCATCGCGTGATCTATTTCATCGCACAGCACGTCGTCATCCTGTTTCCCGCGTCGCAACTGGTCGACAACATGCATCGGGCCTACGAGCGGCTCCGCTTTGACGAACCCGGATTCGGCATGTTTCTCTCGGGACCGTCCAAGACGGCGGATATCGAGCAATCGCTGGTCATCGGCGCGCATGGCCCCCGTTCGTTAACGGTGGTGATGGTCGAAAAGGGACTCGATTGAAGAGCCTTTAACTGCGCGTCGAAAAATGATTAATGGTCAAACTTTGTGAACCGGGTGACTTGTCCACCCGGTGTTATTCCAACGGTTATGAGCTTCACTGCTGGGCAAGCCAGCAGTGGCACCCTTTTTCAACCGACTGCTAACAGTGAGACAAGTTTGTCGGCAACGTTGAAACTTTACCGGCGTTCCTATGGTATGGATAATGCCGCATCGCGCAACGAGCGATTTTATCGGGACGAAATTCGATTTCTGGAGCGATACATGAACCACAGCAAACTCAAGTCATGTCCTGCGAAAGGAAGCCTTTTCGCCGTCGCCATGTGGTTCGGCGTGAGCCTCGCCGCGTTCGCCGACGATGTTCCCCAAGGGGTCGATCGGCCATTGGTGACGTGGGGCGTTGCCAGTCTGGAGCGGGTCCAGAACGCCGTGCAGCAGGTGCTTGTCGCCGCCGAGCGTCCGGAGTTATCGAGCGTCATGAACGATGTGCTGGCGCGTGTTGGCGATCTGAAGGGCTGGGATCGCACCCGTCCTTTTGGTGCGATGGTCATGCTCAATCCGGGGATCGCGCCGGAACCGGTCGTCGTCGGGTTCGCCCCCATCGACAATTGGGAGACCGTTCTCGCCAATGCATCCACCGGAATCATTCAAGTTCGAACATCAAAAGAACACGCCGATCGTTACGACATCATCTTGCCGAAAGGCGGGCAACTGCTGCTCCGCGTCGTGGGGAAATATGCGTTCTTCAGCAAGAAACCGGAGTCGCTGAACCGCGAGTTCGGCGACCCCGGGCATTGGCTGAATGAGTCTTCCTCTAAATACGATTTCTGGAGCACCTTGCATTTCGATCATGTTCCCGAAGGGTTGCGGACCGTCGTGATCGATTATCTGCGCGCCGGCGCTCAGGAGAAGGACGAAAAGAACCCCGGTGAAAGCGAAGCCGACTATCAATTGCGGCGGTCCGCGACGGAATCGACGCTCGACGGGTTCGAATTGCTCACCACGCACGGAAAGACCCTGACGGGAGGTTGGCGCATCACCGCCGATCAACCGCGAATTATCGGCGAGATTGTGCTGACGCCGCTATCTGACTCGCCGCTAGCGTCGTCGATTACATCGCTGGGTTCACACGCTGATCGTTTCGCGGTGCTCGATGCCGAGGGAACTCCGCTGCATATTTCGACATCTCTGGTACTGGGAGAACGAATTGCAGAGATGCTCGAGGATATCATCGACATTAGCTATGAAAAGGCATTGAAAGAGATCCCCGCCGATCAACGGGCAGGGCATCCCATCGCGTCGATTTACAAGATGTTGAAATCGACCGTCGCCGCGCGGCACATCAATCAGGTCTTTCGCATCGGGGGGGAAGGGCCGGGCCGGATGATGATCGTCGGCGCAATGCATTTCAGCGAGCAAAGCGACCTCGATACGGTGCTGGCCGGCGTCCATCAGGCGATCCTGTCCGACAAAAATATCGGGGAAGTCCAGGTCAACGCCGAGTCGCATCACGGAATCGACATTCACCGTCTGAAACCGGCGAAAAGCCATGCCCGGATCGAACGATTTTACGGGAAAGAGGCCTCGCTCTATGCGGCCCGGATTGGCAGCGATCTCTGGTTTTCGTTCGGCGGCACGTCGGCGCTCGATCAACTGAAATCGTCGATCGATCTGGCCATGCCTGAGTCGCGGGCAGCGGATTCGAATGACTCGCGCACGCTGTTTCTGGCATCGGTCAATGTCGCGAGCTGGCTGCCGATGATCCCGGAAAACAGGCCCGAAGTGACGCAACTCATTCAGCGTGCGTTTGCCAAGGGAGGAGACACGATCGAGCTTCGCCTGGAACGGGCGACCGAAGGACTGCAACTCCGCCTGACGATGGAGGAAGGTTTCATTCGCTTCATCGGACTGAGCATCGCACAAACGCTCGACAAGCAGCGAAAATGATCTGCCGTTCCGCTATTTTCCTGGGAGTTCGCTGAGCAAGGCGTCGAATTCCACGGCGTGCAAATCGGGTTTCGCCTCGGTCCAGTCGATTTCCTTGACGCGGCACATCAGTCGCGGCTTGACCCAGATCCCCGCTTGTGAGACTTTCAGGATCGGGCGAAACGCTTCGAGTTGCCTCATCCGCACCAGCAGTTTTTTCCGGACGCCTTCGGGAATTCTTTCCGCCGGGATCAACCCGATATACTTGAGCCGATTCTTAACCGTGGTCGCCAAAAGCAGCGAAGCGAAATCGCCATCGGCAAGTGGCGTATAACCGACGATGAGACAATCGATGGTCACCCAGTTCTTTTTCTCCTCGGCCACCGTTTCTCCTTCGCCGACGAATTCGTTCATCGCCTCTTCCATGCTTTCGGCTTCCCCTTCCGCTTCGCGCGCCTGCTCGACGATTTTATGCACCAGATTCGGCGCGGCGTGGGGGACGAATCCCCAGTCGTCGAAGATCGCCGAGTAACGGATCCCGCCAACGAGCAGCACGGCGGCCAGAATCGCCGTCGCGCCCCAGGCTCCCAGCCACATCGACCAGGCTCTTTGCGGCAGAACTTTGATCGTCGAATACCAGATGCCGAGCGGCTTCATCATGAAATCGAACAGGCCGACCTTCTCGCCGTCGAACATCGAGGCATGGAGGAAGGCGGAGATTTGAGCGGCAGTCAGCAGCAACATGCCGATGACGATTTGAACGATCGACCAGACTGCGCGCAGGTGAACCTGTTCGTGATGGGCATAGCCGACGTAGGCGCTCTCGCCGAGCAGCGCGAGCACACCCAAGGCCATGACGACCCCCCAGGGGGGGAGTTTGAAACTCGCCTCGGTTTCCCAGGGGAGCGATTGCTTCTCGAATTTTTGCGAAGGCTCTGCGGCACCGTCATACCGCGGACAGTAACCGCATTCGAGGCACCATTTCGACTGATCCCAGTCGACGTCCCGCGAACATCGCGGGCAGAGTTGCCGTTCGATGTCGACGTTGTGATTTTCGATGGGATCCAGTGCGACGGAACCGGCTGATTCCAAGGGATTATTTGTGCTCATGATGAGTGACTTATTTTAATTGTCAGGAGGGTGGTTATTGCTGGCGATAACCCAAAAGTATAGCTCAATAACAGGGCATGGACGTTCCGCCATAGAAATTTGCAGGGACGTTTTTCTGCGACGAAAAAGAAAAATGGCGGCGTGTTCCAGGGGGAACGCGTCGCCATTTTTTGATAGACGGTAATCGCAGTATGGCGAATTGAAAAATAGGGTTATGACCGTTGAGATTTGGCAG
>JBJXGP010000303.1:0-11920 GCA_046160425.1 Planctomycetaceae bacterium | reverse complement strand
CGAATTCTTCTTCGGGTGCGGGTTCCACTTTTTTCGGCGCCGGTTCAGGATCAGACTTGTCCTTGTGATCGCTATGACTGGGGGCTTTGTCGTGGTGCCCCTTGTCGTGATGCGAATGGGCCGTATGCTTCAATTCGAAGGGGACGAAATCCTTGACGGCATACGGCGGGAGCAATTGATTGATGCGGATTTCGATCTGCGTGAGGAACGAACCCTCTTCGGGAGCGACAAACGTGATCGCTCTTCCCGCATGTTCGGATGCCATTCGCCCGGTGCGGCCGATGCGGTGAACGTAATCGTCGCAGTCCTGCGGAATATCGTAATTGATGATGTGCGAAATCCCGCTGATGTCGATGCCGCGCCCCACAACGTCGGTCGCAATCAGCAGGCGAATCTCACCCGATCGAAATCCTTTCATCACGCGATCGCGTTGCGACTGCATCAGATCGCCGTGAATGGCGGCGACGCCAGGGAGCCGTCGTGAGAATGTGCGGTGTAAGGCATCGGCGCCGCGTTTTGTTCGCGTAAAGACCAGTGCCTGAGCGGGGCGTTCCTGCAGCAAAACCTTGGCGAGCAGCCCCGGTTTTTTTCGCGGATCGACGGTGACATAATACTGTTCGATGGTATCGACGACGACCGAATTGATGGAGGTATCGATTCTCACCGGGTCATGCATGTAGCGGCGGGCCAGGCGTTCGACGGCGGGTTCCATCGTCGCCGAGAGAAGCAGCGTCTGGCGTTTTTCGGGGCAGCGCCGCAAAATGCGTTCGATGTCGGGGCGGAAACCGATGTCCAACATGCGGTCCGCTTCATCCAGCACGACGATTTTAAGTCGCGACAGATCGATGGCTTTGCGCGAAATCAGATCGATCAGTCGGCCGGGAGTCCCGACGACGACGGGGCTTCCTCGATTCAAATCGGACATTTGTTTCTTGATGGGACGCCCGCCGACGACGACGGTACAGCGACACGGGGCATATTGGCTCAGCCGAACGAATTCACCTGCCACTTGCTCGCTCAACTCACGAGTCGGTGACATGATCAGCGCCTGGACGTCGCGGGAGTCGCGGTCGATTTGTTGCAGGATCGGCAACACGAAAGCCGCCGTCTTCCCGGTCCCTGTGCGAGCCTGTCCAATGCAGTCTTTCCCTTTAACTGCAATCGGAATGAACTTCGCTTGAATCGGGCTGGGCGCGATATAGCCGGCGTCTTTGACAGAGTCCAACAATTCTTCGCACAATCCGAGTTCGTGAAATTGCAGTACTCGATCGGCAACTGCAGCCGGTGATTCGGAAGACGAAGAATCGGATTCGTTCAACACGGGGGGACGTGATTCGGGAGGGGCGGTTTGAGTGATATCCATCGAGATTAAAAAACTCTCACAGTGAAACATACTGGTTCATGTTCCCGGCATTCGGGAAACTTTGATGCCTAAGTCTATACAAGACATGCAGATTCGTCAATGCAAATGGCTCTTTTCTGCCTTGTGGTCGAGTATCGGCAAACGAAACCTTCTGGCATTCCGGAAGTTAGCATCGTTGCCGGGGGGAAGTACAGGTATCGATGCGATTGCCTTGTTTCGCAGGGGACTCTTATCACTTCGTGGCCATATGGATGCGATAAGAGGACAAATCCAAAGGATGGTTGTCAAGCTGGCGAGCGCAGTGAACCTTTTCCTCCCACTCCGGTTGCGGGAAGTCTGCCGAACGTGCTGTCCCAACTTGGCTGCTTCCCCACCGGATGTCGATACCCTTGATATGATTGACTTCGAACAAGAACTCTGGCTGCAATCTCCCGCGAACGACATCGTGCTGAGCATTTACCTCGCACAGGATCTCGAGGCTCGAAAGCAGAAAAGCGATTACGACGGCTGGTTTTCGCGCCTGGATGATCATCCGGAAATCTCGTCCGATGAACTGACGACGGCTCATGGCAACTTGATTGCCCTGGGCTATCTGAAGGTCGATGTCGGTGGGAGAACGGGGGGCGTCCGCTATCAGGTCACATCCACAGGGCGACGGCAAATTGAAGGAATGGCTACCGAGAGCGAGGAGTCTTTCGGGGATTTCGAATCGTTATTCGATGAAGGTTCCCAACTTCAAGTCATCCGGGTTTCGGATGGCGATGAGGGGGAATGATTCATTGTCAGGTGATCTCGCTGACCGCAACTCATGGAGCGTCCCGATAAATCCTGCTTGAAGGGCATTTTGCGAGAATTTCGACGAATCTTTTGCACGCGAGCCGCGTCATTTTAGTGTAAGTCCTGCAAAAGTGAGCGATTCAGATTCTCCCAAAACAAACGATCACTTGTCAATTCCCGTCGATTCATCGATTGTGTCAGGCAGACATCGGAACCAAACTCCACCGCAGTAAAGAATGTGTTATGAACGACAAAATGAACATTCTGCACGTTTACGAGACCGGACCATTAACCGTCGTCGGTTTTGGCGGCCGCGATGTGCTCGACAACGTCAATCTTTCCGAGTGCCGGGATGAGATCATTCAGTTGATCAAGCAGAACAGTTGCAAAGTGCTGGCATTCGATCTGACGGGGGTGAAATTGATCCCCAGTGGTTTGTTGGGATTGCTGGCTTCCCTGAATCAACTGGGGACCGAGGTCCATCTCTACAATGCTTCGCCCGATATCCGTGAAGTCCTCGAGATCACGAAACTCGACCAGATCATTCAGCTCCACGAAGTGGCGATTTGACGCACTGGCTTTGTGCCTGTTCTCTTGACTTGCGCGACAATCGATACCGTATCAGTGTGGTCATCCCACTCTATTCCCGCCGAACTCTTTCGCCTCCTCCCCTTCCTTTCGTACAATGTGACTCTTTGTAAGTGGATAGGCCCGACCGGAGTCTCGCGATGAGTTCGCCTTCCCTCGCTCGGCAAAGCGCTGAGAGAAATAACGACTGGTTGCAGCGCCTGCGCATCCATCCCCCGTCTTGGTGCGCTGCCGACTATTTCATTGACGAACTCTGTCGGCAAGACGTCATTCCTGCCGTCGGCTGGATCGTCGGTCGCGGTGGAGAAATCTCTCCCCCTTGTGTTCGCGGCAGATCGCGGATGCCCACGGATTCGGCACCCATCGACCCCGATGCGATTTTTCTTATCGCTTCAATCACCAAACCGATCGTCGCCACGGCGATCTTGCAGTTGGTCGAGCGAGGTGCGATTCTTTTGAGCGATAAAGTCACGAACTTCATTCCGGAATTCGGTCGGCATGGAAAATACGGCATCACGATCCGGCATCTGCTGACGCATACGTCGGGGCTTCCCGATATGCTGCCGAACAATCGCGAACTGCGCGAACAACAGCAGCCGATGTCGAGATTCGTTGAGGACATCTGCCAGATCAAACCGGATCTCCCCCCCGGCCGAATGGTGCAGTATCAGAGCACCGGCTTCGGGATCCTCGGTGAGATTATTCTGCGAGTGACCGGTCGGAGTTGTCCCGAGTTTTTGCGAGACGAGATATTCACGCCGTTGGGGATGTCCGATACGGCGTTGGGGGCGCCCGATGATTGGTTTGTCGGAAACCCGGCGAAGGTGGACCGTATCGCGGAAATCCGCATTCCCCAGGAACAGCAGGGAACCAATTGGCACTGGAATACGCAATACTGGCGTCAATTGGGAGCACCCTGGGGCGGATTACTGACGACGCTGGCCGATCTCGCGAAATTCGCGGAGATGCTCCGTCGCGGTGGGGAACTAAACGGACATCGAATTCTCTCGCCTCACATGCTCGCCGCTGCGACGACCGACCAGTTGAAGGGTTTTCCCGATTTGAGAGAAGGCGATCGCCGCTGCCGGCCGTGGGGCTATGGCTGGCGATTGAACTGGCCCGGTTACAGTCCGAATTTCGGCGACATGCTTAGCCCGCAAAGTTATGGACATTGGGGAGCGACCGGGACCATCATGTGGCTCGATCCGGTCCTCGATGCCTTTGCCATCATCTTGACGACGCAGCCGCAAGAACCACATGGCAGGGAACTCGGCAGAATATCCAACGTCCTGGCAGCGGCGTTGGAGCGATGAAAAATCTGATGAATCAGGCGATCCACCCGAGACGATTATGTGTCATGATCGTGCCGATCCATCGAATTCGGATGCGAAGATTGCAGGCGGAGACGAATGTTCCGCGAGAATTTCGCGAGATGAGTCCATCATGACTTGATGCGACGGACGCGGGTGTTATACTGTGAAGGCCGAAAGAAAAGCCCAAGTGGCGGAACTGGCAGACGCGCTAGGTTCAGGACCTAGTTTCCTTAACGGAAGTGCAGGTTCGATTCCTGTCTTGGGCATTTTTGAATTGGATACCCGTACCGCGAAGGTCTCCCACAAACCCCTGCATATGCGGGGGTTTTTTGTTGAATTGTGGGAATTCCTTTCTCGGGGTTGTGTCATCCCTGCGGGTTTCCCGTTAATGCAGCACCCGAAATTCCTCCGCCAGGGTGTATTTCCGGCTCTTCTTTGCAGGTTCGGCGATACGCACGAAACCGGCATTTACCCATTGCCGCTTGAGATGGCGGGCGGTGCGCTGGGCGATCGTAAAGAGGCGTTCGACATCCCGGCTGGTGATGGTTTCGCTGTGGCGGAATAACTCCAGTACTTGCCCGTTTCGGCACTTCCGCATGAAGCACCATTGCCGTTATTTTGCCGTTAATGCAAGTGGACTATCTTTTTGCCGCTGGTTTGCCTGCCGCGAAGAATTCCCAAAAATCCCCGTTAAGGCCGCATTCGATTCGCGGTTATCTCCCTGGGTTGAAACAGCACTTTCAGGGAGAAAACCATGAATCACGCACAATTGAAATCGGGAATTTCACACGTCGGGTTGGCGCTACGCGATCCAGAACTGTTTGCCCTCCGCTGGAATAACGGCGAGGTCGAATATCGTTGGTGGGTCTGGGGTTCGCTCATTGCAACGGCGATACTGGGAACGACGACGTATGGCATGACGATGGGAATTCTCGGCAGCACCTCGACGGTCTTCTATAAGTCGTTCGCTTGCACTGCCGGTGCGGGACTGGCATGGGCCATTCCGCTCCCCGCGCTTTACATTCTGAACAGCATGTCGGGTTCGCGGCTATCGCCCAGCAGTACACTGCTCGCCGCTTTGGTGACGGTGAGTTGGGGCGGATTGGCGATGATCGCATCCATACCGATCAACTGGTTTTTGACGGTGGCGATTCCACATGCGGGCTTCGTGTTGTGGCTGAATCTGCTGGTTTTTGCCGGCGTCGGGATTTCGATGACCGACGTCTTCCGCCGCGTCATGCAAAAACTCGAACCGCATCGCGATACGACGCCGGTCTGGTGGCTGTTGCTGGTCGGTTCGATCGGCATTGAACTCTTCTATTTCTTCGGGCTGTTTAGATTCGCCGCATAAAAATACGCCAAGAACACAACATCGAAAATCCACTTCTCAATCGACAAAAGGATTAAACCATGAAAGCCGTCCAATTCATTGATGCGATGGAAAGTATCCACAACAAAACTTCAGCTCAGCGAATGCCTGGCGCCGCACTCTTGGATCGGGTCGATGACGAAACGTGCGAGCCGCTTGACGACTTGGAAGTCGTTGGATCGACTCTCGATGTCAAACCAGGCGATGTCCGCACGCTCGGACTTGTCGAGATGATTTTGAAAAACCGCGATCGGTTGCACGGCGTCATTCGGCATTCCGAACTCACGGCCGAGTTGATTCCCAGGCTACTGGCTATCTCGTTGATCGGGTTTACATTTTTCGGCATCTGCATGTCTTTGGTCTTGTCGTCGTCGGGAACCTGGCCCCACTTAACGGCGGTCAAAGACTATTTGGACGGCAACGAGCCGCGTCTTATCGCTTTCCCAGAACTGCAAATGCAGGCGCCAGCAGATGCCGGCGGCGCAGCACCCAACCCGTGGTGGAATGGTTCCGCGATAAAAATGATCCTCGCCTACAGCATCGGCCTGATCGCGGCAACGGGCGTCTGTTTGCCGAGCCTATACTTTTATGGTCTGCTGGCGGGGATCAAGATGTCGATGCTCGATGTCACGATTCATGCGCTCAAATGCAAGGCGACGTCCGCCGTGGCTTTGATCGGGATTTTACCTGTTTATGCGGCGATCAGCATGGGGATGGTGATCTTTGGTGCGACGCCGTCGTTGATGCAGACCACGCTCATATTGGGACTGGTATTGCCCTTCTTTTCGGGCGTGTGGGGCATCAAGTCGATGTACGCCGGATTTTCCGGATTGTGCGACACGCTTCCCGAAGTACGCCGCGATCGCCGCGCCTGCTTTTTGAGGCGATTGGTGCTGTCGTGGTCCGTATGCTACATGGCGATTATGCCCGTGATGATTTTCACGTTGTGGCAGGCGCTGGGGACATGACATTACGTCCAAGATACCACTGATTGTTTTCACTGATAGCAACAAACATTCTGAATTGACAAAGGAGCTTCCATCATGGGATTGTTCAAACGAGTCAATGACATCATCTCTGCGAATCTGAACGAATTGATCGACGGATTCGAAGACCCGGAAAAAATGCTGCGGCAGGCGATCCGCGAAATGGAGGGGGCTCTCGCCGCGGTCCTCGATGGCGCCGCCAGGGTTATGGCGAATGAGAAACGACTGGCAAAGCAATTGGAAAACTGGCAAACGCAGGCCGAATCCTGGAAGCAACGTGCGGAATCGGCCGTCCAAGAAAACGACGACGATGCCGCCAGGCACGCGATCGTCCGCCGACTGGAAAGCGAAAAAATGACATGTGCGTTACAGGATCAGCACACAGTGACAGAGGATACGGCCCGCAAACTGCGCCGGCAGATCGAAGCCATGCGGGTTCGTCTCGCTGAAGCGCAGCGAAAGGCTGCAACATTGTCGGCGAGAAATCGCGTCGTCGCCGCACGAAAGACCTTCGTCGCCGATTTGTCATCGATTGGCGCCGCGCAATCGGCATTTGGCAGATTCGACCGCGTTAGTGAATCGCTCGAACTCGCCGAAGCGGAAGCCGACTCCAGGCTTGAACTGAGCGGAGACCAATGGCCGAGCGGCTCATCAGCAGAGCACACACTGGAAATCGATGCGGAACTGATCGCGATCAAGAAATCCCTCCTGGCATCGCATTGAATGAATCGGCTTGCTCTTGAAAGGCAAATGACAAGAAATCGTGACGGGGAGTATCATCATGGGATTGTCGCAAACCATCGTGTTTTATCTGGTGATTGGAGCCAGCGTTGCCACGGCGACGTTCCTCAGCGCCGAGACGCGATCGAAGTGGGAATGCGCGTACCGCTTGTTGTCGGCATGGCTGTTCTGGCCGATGTATCTCCCGATTTTGCTGTCCAGACAAAGTCAAACAGGAGAAACCATTGAGTCGGAATCCTCAACGGCGTCGCCGCTCGACGACATTTCTGTCGCCATTAATCAAGTCGAAGCGGAGTTGGCGGAAGCGGTCAGCAGCCTTGACGGTTGGGCAGAAGGTGTGCTGGCACACGAAGAGAGTCGATTCGGCGAGCTCCGCTCGGCTTGGCGAATGCAGGCCGAACGGATCAGGGAACTAGACCGATTGTTGACGCATCCCGATTACATGCGTTGCGACGAATCAGGACATCGAGCGGCCGATGATGTGCAATCGAACGAGCAGGGGAAACCGTATCGCGCTTCGCAAAGTGAGCAGTCCCGCCGCGAGAATATTGCTAAGCTTTATCAAGTCCGCCGGCGAATGCACGATGATTTGATGGGGACGCTCGCGTGGGTGCGGGAACTGGTGACGATGATTCATCTGGCGAAGTTCACCGGAGCTCCCGCGTCTCGAGCCGAAG
This sequence comes from Planctomycetaceae bacterium, assembly GCA_046160425.1. Classification (GTDB taxonomy): domain Bacteria; phylum Planctomycetota; class Planctomycetia; order Planctomycetales; family Planctomycetaceae; genus JAQCEJ01. The sequence goes on along the minus strand of JBJXGP010000303.1, from coordinate 4,106 downwards.
AACTCGTATCACAAATCGCCGCCGCCGTCGAGGGACTTTCGGAAGTGAGCAGTTGGCAGACAGAGACTGCGATGGTTGAAGCGTAACGTATCGAGCACACGGCCTTCGATTCGATGCCTGGCAACAAGTTGCTCGAATGATTGGCGAATGGTTATGCCTGCTGCTGTTCCGTTGCCGCCGTCAGCGATATCGCCGCTGAAGCCTCCTGAATGGCCGTAACGTGTGTCATTGAAGGGGACGAGGGGAGAACCGCGGTTCCCCTCCACCAACCGATGAGTCGAAGGGCAAGGTTTCCGAAATCATCGAAATAGGAATACAGCACGGGAATCGCCAGCAATGTCAAGAGTAGCGAGAGAGTCTGACCTCCGACTGCCAGAACGGCGATCGACCGGCGTTCCTCGGCTCCTGGCCCCGTGGCGATCAAGAGCGGCAGCAAGCCGAAGACGAACGACAATGTCGTCATGAGAATCGGACGCAACCGATCGCGATTGGCCTGCATGATAGCGTCATGCCGATTGAGCCCTTGCGCACGCAGAACATTGGTGTGATCGATCTGCAAAATCGATGCCTTCTTGACGACGCCGAACAGGACGAGAATGCCCATCGCCGAATAAAGATTCAGCGTCTCGCCTCCCCAGTACAAGCTGAGCAGCCCGAAAGGGACGGCAAGCGGGAGCGAAATCAGAATAACCAGCGGATGGACGAGGTGCTCATACTGCGCCGCGAGCACGATATACATGAAGATGAACGACATGACGAACGTCCAACTGAATTCGGAGAGCGTGCGTTCGAGTTCGCGACCGCCGCCGAGAACCTGGACGTTGAAACCGGCAGGGATGCCGATTTCGACCGCCGCCTGCTTCAATGCTTCGATGCGATCTCCCAGCGCATAACCGTTATCGAGATTGGCGCGGATCGAGACCATCCGCTGGCGGTTTAATCGGTCGATTCGGGATGCCGACTGACTGTAGTCGAAGCGGACGACGTTGCTGATCGGCGTGAGAATTGTGTTGCCATTCCCAGATGCGACGGTATTAACATCGTTCGGTTTATCGCCGGGCCTGCCGCGCACATACAGTTGCGAGATCGACTGCACGTCGCTGCGATCGACATTGATCAGCCTCAGCTCGACGTCGTAGGCATCATCGACCGTTTGATCTCGATACCGCGAGACGCGATCGTCTCCTCCCACCGCCACGCGAAGCGTGTCGGCAATTTCGCGGACATCGACGCCGAGATCCGCGGCACGATCGCGATCGATTCGCACGAGCAATTCGGGGCTGTCGATTTGCAATGTGGAATAGACGTCGACGATCCCCGGAATCGTTTTCGCTCTATCGCGAATCTGATTGCTGAATCGCAGCAATTCGTCCATGTTCGGGCCGGTGATCGAGAAATCGATATCGACCGGCGCCCCCTGGCGGAACGACGTCAGATTGCGCACGCGAACCTGCAAATCGGGAAGCTGTTTCAACCGATTACGGACCTCCGCCATCTTCTCCCGCTGGGTAAAATTCCCCCGAAAGGCGGCTTGGGGATCGCCGTGCCACAGACCTTCCATCAAACGCCCGAATGAAAATGTGCGCGTCTTGCTGTCCTCAAGACGAATGAAAAATCCGGCCTGATTGACGTCGCCGAATCCGCGCGTGCCGATCGTCGTCATCACGGTTTCGATCCCTGCGATCTCGCGCAGTTGGGCTTCGACGGCGTCGACGGCGTCGCGCATGGCCCTCAGGTTGGCGCCTTGTTTTGCCTCTACTTGGACTTCGAATTCGGATTCATCGACATTGAGCGGAATGTAATCCTGCTTCACGAGGCCGTACAGCGGGACGTTGGAGGAAATGACCGCGAGCGACAGAATCAGGACCAGCCAGCGGTGCCGCATCGATTGTTCGAGCATCCATAGATAGGCCGATTCCGTGACGCGGTAAAACCCGCGGCGTGAAGCGGGTTGATGTTTTGAAGAGTCGGCTGACCCGGTGAAGATCCCTTTTTTCAGCAGTTTGCTGCACATCATCGGCGTCAGCGTGAAGCTCACAAACATCGACACGAGAATGGCGACCGTCGCGGTGATGCCGAACTGAAACAACATTCGGCCCGTGACGCTCGAGAGAAACGACACCGGCAGAAAGACGATGACCAGCGAAAGGGTCGTGGCGAGGACGGCGAGTCCGATTTCTTTTGTCCCGTCGATTGAGGCTTGCACGGGATCCATCCCTTTTTCTTCGATGCAGTGAAAGACGTTTTCGAGGACGACGATCGCATCATCGATGACGACGCCCACCATTAACACGAGTGCCAGCATTGTCACGTTGTTGAGCGTGAAATCGAACCAGCGCATAAAAGCGAACGTAGCAATGATCGACGCGGGGATGGCGACGGCAGCGATCAACGTCGATCGCCAGGACCGCATGAAAATCAAAACGGTGATCGACGCGAGGATACTCCCGGAGATCAGGTGGCTTTCGATCTCGTGCAATGCGGAGACGATGTACCGCGATTGATCCTGAATGATGGCAATCTCGACGTCATCGGGCAGCAGGTCACGGCAGCGGGGAAGTCGTTTCTTGACTCCCTCAATGACGGCGACCGTATTCTCGCCGGACTGCCGCTGCACTTGCAGAATCACCGCCGGCTTGCCGTTCAGACGCGCCAGCGTGCGAACATCTTTCGTGGCGTCTCGCACTTCACCCAGATCGCTTAGCCGGATCGCCGTGCCATCGACGGTCGAGACGACGAGATCGGGGAAATCACGCGAGTGATCGACTCGGCCCAACGTGCGCAGCGATCGTTCGCGGAGTCCTTGTTCCATACGTCCGCCGGGGACTTCGGCATTCTGATTCACCAAGGCCTCGCGGACTTGCAGGATCGAGAGTTGATGGGCGGCGAGTCGGCGCGCATCGATGTTGATCTGCACAGCACGGTCGGCTGCTCCGGCGATGTAAACTCCGCCCACCCCCTGTGACGATTCGATGACGTTTTTTACGTAGCGTTCGGCGAGAACGTACAATTCCCGCGGCGAATGCGGTCCCGAGACCGCCAGCGATAGAATCGGCGAGGAGTCGAGATCCTGCTTCTGAACGACGGGGGGATCGATGCCGCGCGGCAAGCGGTTTACAACGCTCGAGACCACGTCGCGCACGTCCTGCGAGGCGGCATCGATATTGCGATCGAGTCGAAACGTGATCAATAGCATCGACTGGCCGTCGCGGGAAATCGATCTCAGCTCTTCGATTCCCGAAACCGTGGCGACTGCGTCTTCGAGAACCGAACTGACCTCCGATTCGACTTCCGCCGCTGCTGCGCCGGGATAATTCGTGCGGACGAAAATTGCCGGCATGTCCATATTAGGAAAGCGATCGACCCCCAACGTCGGGAAAGCGGCGATCCCCGCCACGACGAGTGCCACAATGAGCATCAGAGCGAACACCGGGCGCTTGACGCAGATTTCAGCGAGCCAGTACACGGTTTACAATTCTCCGTCAGGGATGCAATTGAATCAGACAATCACTCCGACGCCACCGGCGTGGGGGCCGTCTCCTTCGAGGGTTCTTTTTCGACGGTCGGCGTTTCTGCGGGTTTCGCCGGCGAATCGATCTTGTCGGTCGAATTTGCATGGTCGATCATCGACGCGGGATCGATCTTTGCCACTCGTCCCTTGCTGCCGTCGATCAGAATGAGATCGCCCGCCACGAGGCCGCTGAGAATTTCGATCCCCTGCTCGCGCCGCGTACCGGTAATGACGGTTTGCTCGGTGACCAATCCATCGACGACCTTCCAGACTTTTTCCGCTCCGGCGAACTCGATGATTGACGATCGAGGCACGACCAGGGCCTGCGCCTGAGGATCGACGAATACGTCCGCTTCGGCAAAAAGTCCGGCCCGCAAATTGTGATCGTGATTGTCGACTTCCGCCTCGAACAACAACGAACGATTCGACGGATTGAGCGCGGGACTGATGCGCGTGACCTGAACGCTGCGGGGATTGGGGATCGATTCGATGCGCAAATCGACCTGCTGTCCGATGGCAAGATTTCAAAGGAAAAGACTTTACAAGCGAGCGTTCCTAAAGTGGAGAAGGTTGGATTTCAGGTCGGTTCCCTCCG